>JAFGNY010000156.1 GCA_016926765.1 Bacteroidales bacterium
ACTACCGCCTGAAAAAAGATGGATACTCGGAAGAGGAAATCTACCGGAATTTTCAGCAGCCTGTTGAAATGAAGGTCTTCTCCTGGAAAGGCCCCATCGACACAGTACTAACCCCGATGGATTCAATCAGGTATTACAAATTCTTCCTTCAGGCAGGACTGATGTCGATGGATCCCCATACCGGATACATCCGGGCTTACGTTGGCGGGATCGATAACAAATACTTCCAGTACGATCATGTGATTCTGAGCAAGCGACAGGTCGGGTCCACCTTCAAACCATTCCTTTACACCCTGGCGATCCAGGAGGGAGAGACGCCCTGTACACGCTATCCGAATGTTCAGCCTGTGATTGAACTTTATAACGGCGACAAATGGGCTCCCGAGAACTCCAGCGACGAACGGATCGGTGAAGAGGTGACTCTGAAATGGGCACTGGCAAATTCCAACAACTGGATCAGCGGACAGCTGATGAAAAAGTACTCCCCCCAGGATGTGATCACCATCGCCCACAAGATGGGAATCACCAGCTACATCCCCCCCGTGTACTCAATAGCCCTGGGATCGGCCGACCTCTCCTTATATGAGATGGTTGGAGCCATGAGTACTTTCCCAAACAAAGGACAGTGGATCGAACCGATCTTTATCACCCGTATTGAAGACCAGTTCGGGAATGTGCTGGAACAGTTTGTCCCCAAACAGCAGGAGGCCATCAGTGAGGAGACAGCCTACCTGATGATCGAGTTGCTGAAAGGCGTGGTCGAATTCGGGACCAGCGTGAGGCTGCGGTATAAATACGGCTTTACCAATGAAATTGCCGGGAAGACCGGAACCACGCAAAACCAGAGCGACGGATGGTTTATGGGCATCACGCCCGACCTGGTGACGGGCGTCTGGGTTGGTTGCGAAGACCGGGCCGCCCATTTCCGTACGCTGAATCTCGGACAGGGAGCCAACATGGCTTTGCCAATCTGGGCGATCTTTATGCAGAAGGTTTATAATGACTCTCTCAGTACAGGCATCTCTAAAAGACCTTTTCCACATCCCTCATTCAAAATTGATGTGACCTTTAACTGCGATTCACTGGTGCAAACCACCAGAAAGCCCAGCAAGAGCAAATTTGATGAATTTTAATCATCCAGTCGCCTGATGGACTCCCGGTAGTTGACTCCCCGCTCTTTCAGCCCTGCCAGGAGGAAACTGACACATTCAGGACTTTTCCCAAGAAATTCAGGTACCGTGATGCCTTTTTCGGTATAAAGCCCTCCGGCTACCATTCGTAACGCCATTGTAGCGGTATAGCCGGTAGTGCGTGCCATGGAATGGATCCGTGTTACCGGATCGTACGTGTCGAACAGATCGTAAGTATATCGCAACCGTTTTGAATCCTTCTTCCCCTCCACGATCACCTTCATGATAGTGATGTCCACCTCTCCCTCTTTCAGTTTCCATTTGGGAAAGAGCAGCCGGGCGGTCAGATCAATGGGTCGGATCTGCTTTCCGCTGACCTCAATGGAGTCCTGACTGAAAAAACCGGTCTCCCGGAGAATTTTCATTTTCTCAATATGGCCGGGATAACGCAGGGTTTTCTCTTTCATGTCAGGCGCTTTGATGGTGCGGATCAGAGAGCGAAGCCCGTCGCTGTTGAAAGCCTCCAACGTGCCGATCCCCGGAAAGTTCATCAGCTCGGCATCGGAAAGTGCCGGTTTCACCACGACCTTTCCGTTCTCGACCAGCCGGGCCGGACGCGTATACTCCTCGATCACATCGATGGGAGAGAACCCTGCCTTATACTCAAAGGGCCACTCCCTCACCTGGGGTAACCCACCCACATAGTAAGCCACTTTTTCGGTCTCATCCAGCAAGTGATCAATAGATCCGATCAGTACATTGCACATGCCGGGAGCCACACCGCAATCCATGATAGCCGTTACATTCTTCCTCTTCGCCAGTTGATCCAGGTCAAACGGGTCTTCAATGAAGAAAGCAATGTCGATCACATCTTTCCCCGCCTCGATAATGGCTTTCAGAGTCCTGAATCCCATAAAGCCCGGAACGGCATTGATCACCATATCGTATCCGCTCACCAACCGGGTTACCTCTTCCGGAAAACTGAGATCCATATGGATCGGTTTGATCCTGCCGTCATCGGCCAGCTTACGTAAGACCTCTTTGTTGAAATCGGCAACCGTTACCTGGTATTTCTCCTCTTTTGCCAGGTCCAGCGCCATGGGGCCTCCTACAAGACCTCCTCCTAAAATGATGATGTTCATGAGTGTATGATTGAATATGACATTTTAGCAAACCAAAGGATTTATCTTTCCTTATCGGCTTGCGAGGAATCTAAAAATCCCCGTATATGAATCGTCAGAGAATCAAGCGTTAAAGGAATATGCATAGGATTCCAGATATAGAGTTTGATGATTTTGTTCCTTGAATCCTGCATAAATCCAAGGTCTATTCCTTGTTTTATGGAGATGTATTGCCATCCCGAAGCTAGGGGGACAGATTCAGCCAATGATTCCCAATCCATTCGAGAATAGAGATAATTTTTCGAACTTGAATCCACAATCTCCACAATAACCGGGGGAAACGCAAGAGAATCCTTCCCTGAGGCTTGTGCTTTTGTTTGAATATCTATATTCACGTACTGGAAATCCTCATCCATCCGGATTGGATCGATGATCCGGATAAATTCTTTGTCTATGATTGCTTTATCATAACCTCTTTGTTGAACCGGCACGATATCTCGTGCTGTTAACCTCTCTTTGACAAATAACGCTCCGGGTATAAGTACATTGTTTTCAATGGTGTAGCGGCTTAGCTCATTCATAACGGCTAACTCCCGTTTCATCTCTTCCAGGATGCTCGTATCGGTACATTTCTCAAATTGATTATCTGAATTCCTTTTATAAATGATGTCATAGGAGAGGAAATAAGGATCCCGAAAATAATCGACTTTCGTCTGGTTATTCCTGGTAAAAAAGACGCTTCTCGGGAACATTGTAGGCTCCTCAATGTCGAGAGGACCACCCATCCAATGACAATACCCTTGGACTTTTAGATTGAATGGCCTTTTTAAAAGAGCCAGCAGAGTTGGAGCAATATCCAGATGTGAAGAGATCGCAGAAGATTTCAACGAACGTTTCAACATAGGAGAGTAAATGATCAGAGGAATGAAATATTTTTCCGTAGGGGCTTTATTGGTGAACCTTAGTTCAGGCATGGCATGATCTCCGGTGATGACGAAGATGGTGTTGTTGAAATCAGGCCTTTGGCGGTATATCTCAAAGAACTGCCGAAGCATTTCATCGGTATATAAAACCGTTGAAAATACATCCCGGGATTTTTCAATCTCTGAACGCCGTCTGTCATCTAGTCCCTGATCACGCATTTTTTCCGCTACCAAATCCAGGTACTTTTGTTGATCGGGAATCGTGAATGGGTAATGGGTTGAAAGGGTCAGGTAAATATCCAGTCGGGGATTATGTGGAAAAGTGTCGAGGACTTTAAATGATTCTTGAAACAGATCTCCGTCGGGGTATCCCCATTTATACAGTGGATTTACATTTTTTTTCTGCCGGCGATTCTGCTCAAGGGTCAGCAGTGTATAATCCACGCCTTCCCTTTCCAGAAATCCTTGATAATTGGTAAATTCTAAATCTCCTCCATAAAAGAAATTGGAGAAATATCCATTCTCTTTCAGATAGCGGATCAATGAATAATGATTAGGGATATACCCATCGGTGAAATTCCATACCTGTTCATAAGGGAGTGAACCGAATATGGCGGATAATACGCCGAATGTGCGATCGGAGGTGGAAAAAATATGATCCCAATAGAGACTTTTCTCCTTCAGGGAATCCAGAAATGGCATAAAACTCCCGTAATAAGGATGATCGCCGAAAAAAGAATTGGAGAGTGATTCCACAATGATAACAACCAGATTGGGTTTTTCAGATTTAAGTTGAAAATAAGACCCCAGAATATCTGGCGTATTATCGATCCGGAGAAACGGATAATCAGGATTCAGGTAAATATAGTTTTTATTTTTCTTTTGCCATTGACGGGCTTTTCCCCGGTTTTCTTCGCTTAACACAGGGGCCCCGCTTTGCCCCGCTGAAATATGATGATAGACATCCCTGGTGGACGCATTGAATATATGCTGAGTAATTGAGATCAGAGCATAATCGAGTTTATGCGTTGAAATGAAATAATCGAATTCATTTGAAAACGCCTTTCTGTTACCTGGGATAAAAAGGAGAAGAATCGGGAGTATCACAAGAAGACAGACCGCCAAAATCAACCAGCGGTATCCCAGTTTTACATTCCGTAGAAACCGGATAAGGATCAGGGGAACAAAAACCAGCAGGAGGAAGGTGATCATAGCAGCAACATCCATTTTGGCGGAACTCAGAATGATATTTTTGATCTCCGGAAGGGTATAAGTGAATACCACCTGATCCAATGGAATCCAGGTAATGGTGAAGTAAACTTCCAGAATAAGTGAAAGGAAAAAAAATAGATAAAGAAAGACCAAATAGGTGACAGCACCTCCCTTTTTACGGATCATCATCAGTGCCAGAACCGGGATTGCCAGTACCAAAACGAAACCTAGAAAAAAAAGAAGATCAGTGCCAGTTCCCCAGATAAACGCATGCCAGTCAGAGGAGGAGAAGGTAAATTTCGCCGTCAGTTGTTTCAGGGAATAGATTCTGATAACAAGAGGTAAAGGAAGAAAGGCTATCGTCAGGATAAGATAATAATTAACGCAATCCGTTAAATGTTGATTCCATGTTCCATCCTTCCGTTTTTCAAGATTTCTTGTCATGGTCTCGAATCAGATTTCCCTCTTGAATAAATTATCTTTCTGATTGATAAGATTATCAATTGATCCCTGACAATTTTTCATATAGACTGTCATACTGAATATGGCAATACCGGTTGTTGAAAAAGTAGGTCTTGAGAAAGGTTCCCTTGAGAGAATCGACTGAACTCAGGTTCATCATCTCACTGATTTGAAAGGGATACCATACACCAGGTTTTATTTCTGTGGATCTTCGATCCGGAAAGGGCGCCTGATGATATATCAGATTGTTGAAAGAGCTATCCACCAAAGAAAAAATCAGACTTGGTAATTTGGCTGTATCTTCCGCCTCGGTGATCATAAACTTAAAACTCAGTTCATATTTTATTTCCCAATAGGAGGTATCAAACCGAAAAGGCCTGACCAGTCTGATAAAAAGATATGGCTCCTTGCCAAAAAATAATCCTGAAGTATCAAATGTAAGAAGAGGGATCGTGTCGTATTTCAATGTATGAAATAATTCCGGTAAAATGACCCGGTTATTGGCAGCGGCATACGTTGAAACCTCTGTAGTGACCATCAGATCCTCCTGCATCCTCTGAAAGGATTTCGAATCGTCTGACAGATGGGTTTTCAATCCAGGTTCGATCTGATAGAGTTTGCCCTTTGAAAGAAAGTAGTCTTTGTCAAGGTAATCAACATATTCCAGATCACAGGTTACGAACTGGAGGGTGTGGATGTTCCGGAAGGCGGTTGAAGTATCAATCCCCTGCCCCAGCCAGTGAACATAGGGAAGATCCGTAAAATGATACCTGTCCCGGAGCATCGCGATCACCGAGGGAGTGATATCCTGATGGGAGGAGACGGATTCGAAGTGATGCGGTTTTTTCAGCAATGGGGAGTAGATAATCATCGGAACATGGTATCGTTCAATAGCTGAAATAGCCGAGTAGCCCAGTTCCATGAAGAAATGGTCGCCGGTGATGAAAAAGATGGTGTTCTGAAAGTCATCCCGTTTGGAATAAGCTTGAATGAATTCCTTTAGTGCATGATCGGAATAGAGCATGGCGGCAAAGATTTTTTTATTGCGGTCGGTAATCTCTTTTTTTGCCGGTGGAAATCCCTCCCGTGCAGTGATCTCTTCATATTCCTTTATGTACTTCTCATGATCAGGTGTACGATAGGGATGGTGCGTGGAAAGAGTGAGATAGATATCCAGGCGGGGCTCTTTTTTCAACGAGTCGATCACTTCGATCGAACGGGCATACGTGAACTCATCATGGTATCCCCAGAAGAAATCAGGGTACAGCTTTTTCTTTTCCCGGTAAGCCGGCCCGAAATCACCCATGATCAGATCAATCCCCTGTTTTTTCAGAAACTGGTCATAATTGGTAAATGAAGCAGCCCCTCCATAATAGAAAGCGGTGAAATACCCGTTCTCTCTGAGGTACCGGATCAGGGAATAGTGGAAAGGGATCTGGCTGAGGTCCTTTTGAAACTCACCTCCTCCGTAAGGGAGAGAACCAAACAGGGCTGCAAAGACATGAAAGGTCCGTTCGGAAATCGACAGAAAATTATCAAAGTACAGGCTCTGATTCTTGAGGGAATCAAGAAACGGGGAGAAATTACCGAAATAGGAATGATCCCCGATACAGGCTTGCGAAAGGGATTCCACGATGATGAAGACCAGGTTGGGAGGTTCTTTTTTCAGGTTGAAGTAAGGCCCCAGAACATCCGGATCCCTGTTTTTATGAACGAAAGGATAACTTTTACTGGTGAAATCAAACTCCTGATGAATCTTCTGGTACCTATTAATCTCCCTGACAACCTCATCCATTGGTTTTGCTGCTTCTTTCGTCAAGAGGAAGGCGGTAGTTTCTTCCAGGAAGTAAGCGCTCTTGTTGATCCGGTGAAAGGCAGCCATCTCCGAGGAGGTCTGCGGGTTGGCGCACGGAGGAATCAACGCCAAAAATAGCGCCATCACATACACCGCCGTGATCACAGGCCAGATGCCTTCTTTAATCCGGATCCTGGTTGCAGCCCACTGAAGAAGGAACACCAGGGCAAGGATCAGCACGATCGGTAAAAACGACCAGACGCTCATCCCGTTGGAACTACGGATGATCATCATGATCTCATCAAAGGAGTAGGCATAGAGAACATCGCCGAGCGGCGCCAGGTTGACCGCGAAGTAACGGATCAGCGCAAATTGAAGGAGTGTCAGTAAACCCAGGAGTACTGCATAAAAGAGCGTTGCCCCTTTCCTGCTCAACAGAGCAACCAGCAGAAAAGGGATGAACATCACCAGGACCAGGATGAAAAAAACTTTCAGGTCAAAGATCAATCCGGCTCCTTCGGTCAACCATGGATGATCCTGGACTGCAAAGGTATGTTTGAGATAGAGGTATTCCACAACCCGCATCACCAGGAGGACTGGAAGAAACATGAGGGTCTGGATCAGATAGCGGGAAGCAGTAGGGAGAAGTTTCTCTTTCATTTTATTCGATTGTCACTTCATAAATTTCCCCGATGATATCGTTTTTGGGGAAGGGAATGCTTGCCTGATCAAACATCGACCCAACCCACCAACGGGTATTGTGAAACTCCTGGGAGATGATCAACAGCATCTGGTTGTTCGGAATGGAGGTGACGGTATTGTCCACATACCCGACCACACGCAACTGATCTATTTCGGGACCAATGCGCCAGATGATCCGCTCGGGCTGCCAGTCAATCTGGAAATAATAATAGGGGCTTCCGAACAGTTCGTCGTCCGATTCAGGCATCTTGGAGGTGATGGCGCGGTAAGTCTCTCCCCATTTATGTTGCCAGAATACCTGGTCGTTGTAAACAATCGGATTGCAGCCTCCATGGTAGTTCACCGGGTCGTTGCATGCCATATCCCAGTTAGTACAGGCTACCAGGATCTTATCCTTCATGGCCTCTACCTCTTCCGGCAGGGGGACATCCCAGTTGTTCACGTTGTATTGGTCAACCAATCCCTGGTTATAGGCAGGAGGCAAAATATAATTGGGACAGTACTCTACCGTTTTCAGGATCTCAAAATCGATTTCGGAATACCCAATATTTTTCACCCGTTCATCCTGGTCGCCTCCATAATAGTGGGCAAAATAACCGGACTTGTTGCAGTCTCTCCGGTAATTCCATGGGGACTGATCCTGTGTGATAAGCCAGATGGCGTTGGTAAGCCCGTTCCATAGCCCTTTCTTGTTCAGCAGCTCGGTTAGTTTTGCTTTCACGGTCCATTTGCCATAGGTGAAGCCATGCCGGGTGATCACTCCGACGTTCTGTTTCTCCCACTCCCCGAATTTCGTCGCCGGGTTTTTGATGACGATTTCGTGTTGCACCGGATCGGAGATCACGGTCTCGCAGGGATGTTTCGAGGTGCTGGCTGTGATGGCTACCAGCTCCTCTTTCCGGTAGAAGCGCTGGTTCCAGTTGTAATCACGGAGGGAGTACCCGTCATTGAGCACATCGGCAATGATGGGGATATTCCCATACTTGGTGGTGGGGTCGATGTAGTGTACAAACTGTTCGAACGCCGCTTTCTGATAGATCGCGTCGTTATTGCCGCAATTCGAAGTGAAACTGCGTCCGTATTTATCCGCAGGATAGTACCATGGGTTGATATAGATCCCTGCGCCGGGATCCGGCTTTGCTATCACTTTCAGAGTATGGGGATAGCGGTTTACCAGGGTATTGGGAAGCCGGGACCCGTTTCCGTAAAGGAAGAAAAAATAGGGATTCAGAAAGGCGCTGTCGTGCATCAGGCTGATATCCCTGATCCATGGAGGAATCGCATTGCTGTCGATCAGTGCAGGCAAGGTAACAACCAGCAGGAAGCTGTATTCGCCGGTTCTCGGATTGCGTTTCCAGCGGTCGTTCTGTCCGTTTTCATAATAGCGCTGTTCATCCCTGGGATTCCCCACGATCCGGAAGGCATCGGTCACCTTGTGAAACTCCCCGTCGGCAGGGATCGCTTCGGTGATGACAAAGGTTTTTCCGGCATTTTCCCAGCTCCCGTAGAAATTTTCCCAGGCAAAGGGATGTTCTTTCAGGGTATCTGCAGGATCGGCTTCCGGAAATTTATAGGATTCATTCTGGTAAAAAATTTTGTAAGCGAATTTTTGGGGTTCATCGCCGGTATTCATTAAATAAAACTCCATATGGAACAGGCCATCCTGTGTTTGGTTGGAGGAAGGGATCAGAAATCCAGTCGTTCTCGGAGCCAGGTAATCAAGGAAGAGAAGCCGGTTTCCCACAGCCACCGAACTCTCCTTTCCATCGGGATCGGTCTTCCAGTTTACCATCGGATTGAAGTCCCTGACAGCAAACTCCCCGGAGGCGATCGAAGGATTTTCCGGATTCCGGGAACAGGAAACCATCAGGGAAGCAAGGATCATCCAGGGAACAAGCAGGTATGTGGAGAATAACTGTCGCATCATCATGGTGTATTAGGTGCAAAGGAATAGAGTTGAAGCATATTGGGAAGATCAGGAAGGTTTTTGTATTCACTGCAATTGCCTCCTGAGTATCCCGGATCCTTACAGTTCCTTCCGATCACCAGAACCGACGTGATATCCGGGCTGAGCCAGTTTCCGGTATAGAGTTTCAGGATCTCGTAATATTTCGGGTTCTGATCTTCGGGATATCCGGTGAAATCAACGGAAGCGAGGATCCGGAAGGTGGAGTCGTTGAAGCTGATCTCTTTCAGGTTGTAGCGCCAGTCGCGGTTGTACCGTAAAAAGGTAACTGGTTTCCCGGGATAAAAGGTGCCTGGAAGAAGTTGGTCTGATAGTTTGAGCGTATCGATCCCGATGGTCATTCCGAGACTTCCATGGCGATCATGGAACACTTTTACGAACTTGTTGTCTCCAGCCAGGAAACGGAGCAGGGTATAGGCCTCTTTTCCGGTTTTGAGATCCCGGAAACGAGTCAGTACCAGGTCCTGTTTGCTTGGGGTAAGATACGGATCAACAGTGGCTTTGAAATCCACCAGTGACCTGTTCCATTCGCGTACCTTATATTCCTCGCCGGAGGCCAGGGTTTTCCAGGAACCCGCAGATCCCTCCGCTGAAAACTGAAGGATCTTCCACGACCCCTGGCCATCGAATAGGAGAAGCTCATCCATCCCGTTTCCGTTCAAATCGCCGGCGGTCACCTGATTCTCCTCTTTGACCCTGATCCCGGCCAATTCCGGTCCTTCCGACCTCCACAGCACCCTGACCTTCGCTTCCGCTTTTTTGCCGGTACAGAATCCGGTGGAACCTTCAAATCCCAGCAACGCCATACCATCCGGTCCGGCTATAAAAAGTTGATCTCCCGAACGGGCAAGGAAAGAGCCTTTCATCCGGGTGAATCCCTGAAGGAGAGAATGGAGCTCAAGCGGGCAATCCAGTGAGACCTCTTCGAAGGTTTTGGATGCCGGGCAGTAATGAAAAAGGGAGGGAATCCCTTCGGGAGTGATCACCAGCATCGACTGAAGCGAGCCTTTTGGATTGATAAAATTTCCGGCAATGACCTTGTCGGCAGGAGTGATCTCACCCGCCGTGACCTGCTCCTGGCTGATCAGAAAAACTCCCCGGCTTCCGGTTTCCTGCTTTCTCAGCCAGGAAAGAGGGAACGGGGGAATGTTGAAAGCTTGCCGGTACCCCTCCTCTCTGGTCATGTCGACCCGTGCCGAATCTCCCAATCGTTCCCGGGGAGCGCCAAAAACATAGTAAAAATCATCGACCAGGATGTCGGTGCTGCTGTTATTCCAGAAATAGAGCTGGATCTTGTCATCTTCCCGAAGCCGTACATCCGAAAGGTCGAAATAGGCGTTGACTTTCGTC
>JAFGNY010000157.1 GCA_016926765.1 Bacteroidales bacterium
AAACCGGGATTGCAAACCGGGATTGCTGTTAATAAACCGATGCATCTCCTCCGTGTATCCTGCAACGATCACCACCAGCCGGTCACGGTAATCGTCCATTCGTTTCAGCAGGGTCTCCACTGCTTCCGTACCAAAATCACGTCCTGAATCTTCCGGGATCAGGCTATACGCTTCATCGATGAACAGCACCCCATCCAGAGCTGACTGCACGACTTTATCCGTATTTTTTGCCGTATGACCAATGAATTCAGCCACCAGTCCCGACCGGTCGACCTCCACCAAATGGCCTTTTTTCAACAAGCCGAGTGCTTTGTAAATGCGCCCCATCAGCCTCGCAACAGTTGTCTTTCCCGTACCGGGTGAACCGGAAAAAACCCAGTGAAGGGCTTGAGGATTGGGGCTCATTCCTCTTTCACGGCGAATTTTCTCGATCCTGATCAGTCCGATCAGGCTTTCGATCTCCTCCTTGATCTCCCGCAGGCCTACCAGTTGATTTAACTCGTTCAGAATCTCCTCCAGGGACTCCGGTTTCTCATGTTCCTCTGCTGTCTTTTTCTTTTCCGGAGAGGAAGATTGAACCTGAACCTGTTGGGTATTCTCCTCAGCAGGTTCATCCATTGCGCCTTCAATAGGTTCTCCGCCGGATTGATCTGCGAAAATATTCATCACCACCATCCAGGTTCCATTCCCATAACACATTTTGCTGATCCTGTATCCCTCACCCAGCTTTTCATTCACATCATTTACAGGCATGTTGGGATTGTATACATAAAACTGATTTTCGATCAGGGGTGTTTTTGTCATTACCAAAGCCCATTTCCCCTTGCCGGGCGACAACGAGGTGATGGAATACCCTTTATCCCAATACTGCTTGATCACATCGTCGGGCACTTGATTGTAGAGTCCGTAGATCTGATGGGTGAAAGCTTCAAATTTTGACATCACCAGCGCCCAGATGTCATATCCGTATACAATCTCAGTAATGTAAAATCCATCCTTGTATCCCTGTTTGATCTCTTTTTCCGGAAAATCGTTCCGTGTATTCCAGCGCTGATCGGTAAATCCACTGTTTTGCGACATGACAATAAACCACCGGCCGTCTCCTCCGTAACCAATGGATGTAACATCATATAATTCATCCCAGCCCTCCTTGATTGGTTCCGCAGGGAATTTTTCCCGTGTTGACCACCGCTGACCGGTAAAACGGCTGGAATCATCTTCGACTACTACCCACTCACCCGATCCTGCAGCGATCAGGCTGATATGCGACCCTTTTTCCCAAATCTTATCGATCTTCTTTTCGGGAAAATCCTTAGAGACAAAATAGTTGTTTTCCGCCATACTGCTTTCTCCCCCTAATCATAATAATAGTATCTATCCCTGCTGAACGCTCCCGAAAACAACGTAATGCCAAAAATAATTGCGCCAATTACGATGAAAACGAAGAAGAGATAAAAAAAGACCAGAAAAGCTAGAAGGTTAAAAACCAACATGAAGATGACCCGTAAACTTCCTCCTTTCCATCCGCCAACAACAAAACTCTCCAGGATCATCACACAGGTCATCAATAAAATGATAAGAGTGACTGCGTAGAGGAACCAATGAATCGGGCGGTCGAAACCGACAGGGAGGATATTGAATCCCTCTGAGAAATACCATTCCAACTCCGAGCTGTCCCATATACCAGCCACTAACAATGTTAAAGCGCCGATAATCCCAATGGTCAGGGGCCACCATCTGAAACGGTAGTAAGTAAAGAACCGGCGTAAGAAAGGCGTTTTATACGCATCCGGATCAGATCGGCTTGCCCCCATCGCACCCTGCTGGTGATTGCCAAATCGCCAGAAAAAACCTTCGATTCTGTAAAAGTACCGGAAAGCGAAGAAGAGGAGGACAGCGCACACAATGACGATAATCCAGGATCTTAACGATGTGAACTTAAATAAATTACGCAGAGTATATTTCAACGTGAATGCCAGACCGGAACCGTCAGCAGGATAGGTATTTTCATACAATGTGGAATTGCTGATATAGCCTATTTTATCTCCTGAATAAGATACCTTCGCCCAGTCTTCATCGAGTGTGATAATGGTGATTGTATCGCCATCATTGAGGTAAGACTGAATATTCGAACTGTTTGCCTGTGCATAGACACGGAACTTTGATTCGGAGGTGCGCCTCACCGGATTGTCCCGAAGTTCTGCAAGTTTTGCCTCTTCCCGTTTTTTACGGTAATCGACGCGTTCTTTGATAGGGAATTCATCTGTATCGACAGTGATGGCTCCTTCAAACAAGTATTCGAGTTCAGGGATGGAAAGCAACCGGTCATAAATCCTGACTTCGTCTACGACGCCTTCGAAATTTCCGATCGTCAGAATCTCAGATCCTTTTCCCATTTTCCCCGGACTGGCAAATACCTGATTGTTCACAATCATTCTCACTGCTTGATTGGGCTGGTCATAAAGTACAGCCATAAAGACCCATTCTGTCGTCACCAGCGGACCATACAAAATTCCGTCCTTTCCGCAATTGGCCGACCAGTGGTATTCCCCGTCATCTTTATCGATGACCATCCCACGACAATACTCCTTATCGCCGTTTGCGATCAGATCTTTATGGCCATACGTTTTGTCGGTTTTAATCCAGGCAGCAATTGTGAGAACAGGATAAGTTGAAGGATTGATATCGACCGGCGCCCATAATCCGCGCTTGTAGATTCCTTTTCCCTGAACAAACTGGGTAGCTGCCCTTGGGGTTCCATTCCTGTCGACTACTGCTTTGGCGGAATGTAAGGGTCCGTGTTTCCGATGGTTACTGCCATCCGTTCCTTTACCATTCATCGGATAATAGGCAACGAGTCCCGAGTCAAGGGATTGAATCTGGGGATGGACGATTAAAAAAGAAAAAAGAAGCAGCAAAAGAAGAAGATGCTTTTTCATGAGTCAGTCCGATTATGAAATTCTTGAAAATATCAATCCCCCTCCCAGGCATGGTGTCCAGGGAGGGGGATTGACAGGGTTGCTCCTCCTATCCCCGATGAACGATCGCATCGTTCAAGGCAGTAATTACCTTGCTGATAAATTCCTGATCGGTACTTGACAATGCCTCCTGGTCCCCTGATGCTGAGCTCATTAACACTCCGTATTTTGTCTTTTGCAAGAAAAACCAAAGGGCAGCGGCAGCAATGACAATCACCGCAATCCACCATTTCCAGATGAATAACAGCAGTCCGACAACTGCGAGAATAATAGGCCATTTCCGGCTCGGTTTGTAGATTACCTGTGTCACAGAGGTTACACCACTCATTGAGTGGGTAGTGCCATAAGTCATGAAACGAGAGTTTGTTACTTTAACGTCTCCTTGTTCAAAGAATACTTTTTCCTCGGCCATAGTGCAAATTTTTTAGTAAATGAATACGGGATTTTTTCTTGATGATGTAAAAATATGAATGTTTAGCCAGCTTTTCGTGACTTTATTAGAAAAAAATTTATCAACAGCGTAGACCAACCTATTTAAAACTGTATTGAATGATCTTGGTCTGTACATCCCTGAATTCCTTCATGATCTCCTCCACAATTTCCCCGGCGGGTTTTAACTCGCTGATCAATCCTGAAACCTGTCCGATCTCCAGTTCCCCCTCATCAAGATTTCCTTCCAGCATACCTTTCTTCGCTCTTCCTTGTCCGAGCAGAGCAGACAGCTCATCCGCAGAAGCTCCGGCATCTTCCAGTTGGTGCACCTCCCGGAAAAAATTATTCTTCAGCAATCTCACCGGACCAATCCGTTTCAAGGAAAGCATGGTATCTCCCTCTGATGCCTCCACGATCATCTGTTTAAAAAGAGGATGTGCCGATGATTCGGGCGTTGCAACAAATCGGCTGCCAATCTGGACCCCTTCAGCGCCCAGTGCAAAAGCGGCAAGCATTGCTTTTCCGGACGCGATCCCCCCGGCAGCAATCACTGGAATAGTAACTGATTTGCAGATCTGAGGGATCAATACCATGGTAGTGGTTTCTTCCCTGCCGTTATGTCCTCCTGCCTCAAAACCTTCAGCGACAACTGCATCCACACCGGCATTCTGACATTTAACGGCGAACTTACTGTTGGCGATCACATGGACAACAGTGAATCCTTGATCCTTCAGAATGTGTGTCCAGGTGGAAGGATTGCCGGCAGAGGTGACAACGATCTTCACATTCTCTTCTTCGAGGATACTGAACTTCTCGTCATTCCTCTCATACATCAGGGGAATGTTGACACCAAACGGGTGATTCGTTGCTTGCTTGCATTTGCGAACCTGCTCGCGGAGGAGGCCTGGGTCCATTGAGCCGGCACCAATCAGGCCGAGCCCCCCGGCATTACTTACAGCTGAAGCTAATCTCCATCCGCTGCACCAAATCATCCCGGCCTGAATAATTGGATAACGGATGTCAAACAGACGGGTAATCCGGTTCATTCAGCCTTCTTATATACGATCGCAACCAGCGACTTATCGTCACCTCCCATGTTGATGGATAATCCGTATGGCCGTTCAGCAGTAATGGGGATCTGGGAATCTCCTGCTTTTCCGGTAAGCTGTTCGAGAATGGTCACGGCCTGGTGCACGCCAGTAGCACCGGTTGGATGTCCCCAGCCTACAAGCCCACCAGTGGTGTTAAACGGGATCTTGCCTGTTCGCTTGGTATGCCCCTGGAGAATAAATTCAGCTCCCCCGCCATGAGGCGCAAATCCGATGGCTTCTGTTGCAAGAATACCCGCAATAGTAAAACAATCGTGGCATTCAACTGTCCCCAGCTGATCTTTGGTAATCCCTGCCGATTCCAGCGCTTTTCTGACCGCTTCACGTGTGGTGGCAAGCACGGTCAGGTCTTCAGGAGATTTTGTGAGATCCTCTTCAGCCTGACCGATCCCAACAACCTCAATGGCTTGGTTTTTCGGAATTCCTACCCGTTTTAAGCCTTCCTCCGAAACAACTGCAATAGCAGATGCTCCATCAGAAACCTTGGAACAATCGAATACATTCAGGCTATCAACAAAACCCCGGGGGTTGGGAGCCATCATCCCGGTGGCGAACAAATCCTCTGTCGTGTTATGATACTCCTGGGCAGTAGGACAAAGCCGTGCATTTTCAATGGCATTGACAAACCATTGAGCCATCGCTTCCCTCGGTTTTTCCTTGCCAAATTTTTCCTGGTAAGCTTTCGCCCGGTCACTGAATTTCCCCGGGAAATAATAGGCATGTCCCTCTTTCCGGTCTTTGGCCCATCCGGCAGCAGCCAGGATATCAGCGCCATAGATCGCCTTAACCGTATTTTGGACTTCCACGCCAACCACCAGGACAACATCAGCCGTTTCAGCTAACACCGATTTAATACCGGTAGCCAGCGCCAAGGCCCCTGATCCGCAGGCGCCTTCAACACGAACCGCAGGTTTATAGCGTAACCCGGGATCAATCGTTGGCATGAAAGCTGCCAGGTTCCCCTGACGGTTGAAACGGGCTGCAATAAAGTTTCCAACCACTGATTCATCTACGTTTTTGGCTCCGCCAATTTGTTTCAGAACACCCTGTCCGGCCTCAATCATATAATCTTCAATTCCCGGGCGCGGTTTTTTAGGGTTAAATTCTTTCCTTCCTGTCCCCAGAGAGATGGTGTTGTAGCCTGCCACCATATAGATTTTTTTGCGTAATTTCATGGTATCTCCTCCGTTTTTTAATCCAGGTAATTAGTAATCGGTCCATAGGCATGAAAGAAGCCCGTCAGTAAAACTGTATTGACATCTTTCTCTGCAAAAGCAACATGATCGGAGACCAGTTGCAATCCAATCTCTTTCGATCGTTTGGCATAGGCTTTTGTAAGTCGGGCACCCAGGGTATCCATGGCTTTGATCTCTGCAAAGATCCCGTTGAGCATCTCCTCTGTCTTGCCTGAAAACGCAACAGTTTTCCAGGGTTTCAGGGCAGCCGGCAGAGTTCCCAGTTTTGTATCGCATGAAGCCTGGAAATCAGAAAATTTCACATATTCCTTGGTCTCAGGATTGTATACGGCAACAGGTTTTCCTTTTTCATACTTCAGGATGCCATCTTTTTGCGATCCATCTGAATACTGACCTCCAAACACGCCTTGTTTAATCAATGTGTCGAGAAAGTCACTGTGTAGATCTTCCTGCTTCAGATAAGGATTCATCACACTCATGATGTACTGGCAAACATCCACTCCGACATAATCGATCAATTGAAAGATCCCCATGGGACGAACGAGGTAATCCTGACTCACTTTGTTGATCATGTATATCGCCTCAGGAAGTGAAACTTCCTTTGACAGCTTTTCTGCTTCGTGGATCCCATGAAGGGCATCCCGCATGAAATGGCCGTTACCGATAAAGCCGGCGAAGTCGGCTGAAGGAACAACCACTTTACGAAGGCTTTTTGCATACTGAAGCGCAAACTCTTCCACTTCGGGGAGGGTATGCTTGCTTTTAATCACTTCAACTAACTTCTGGACAGCCGGTGGATTGTAGAAATGGAATCCGATAATTCGTCCGCCTAACCCAGCTTTTTCATCCAGCTCGGAAATCGGGATGGAAGAGGTGTTGGTAAAGTACCAGGGTTTGTTGGGGTTATTCCTGTCAAGCTGAGATAACAGTTTTACCTTCAACCCTGGATCTTCCTTGATTGCTTCGAAAATCAACGTAGCGTGATAAGCTACTTCGAGATTTACCGAAGGATGAATCGTCAACATGACATCATCGACATATTGCCTGATAATCTCTTCATTATCAATCAGGTCTGCCCGATCGGCATAGGCAGCGCGGAGTTGAACTGTCTTCTTCTCGGCTGCTTTCAGTGCCTGAACCCGGATGTACCGCATCAAACCAACCAGGGCTTCACGGGATACATCAATGGCATTGATCACAAAAGCCTTTCCCTTATTCTCAGGTTTCAGGCTGAGATCGGCCATCTCCAGCGCTGTAAGCAACAGGATTCCGCTTCCCATTTTTCCAGCGGCTCCCAGCACTGCGACATTGGATAATCTTTCTGTGTAATTCATAGATTAAGGATTGGTTATTAGTTGATTATTACTATTTTGTTATGAGGTCATGAGGTCATGAGGTCATGAGGTCATGAAAATCGTCTTTCGTTCTTCGTATGTCACCAGTTCGGTTTGCGTTTTTC
>JAFGNY010000021.1 GCA_016926765.1 Bacteroidales bacterium
CCGGCATAATACATCTGTTGCATGACGTTCAGGAGATTCGTATAGAACGGACTCAGTTTCACGCTCACCGGGATCTTCAGGTTTTGTTTTACATGGGTGATGATATCCAGCTGCTCATTGATGATGGTTTTCCCCTCCGGTTTGAAATCTCCGGGAACAGCATAAAGATTCAGTTCGATTCCGTTGACGCCGGTTTCTTCAATCAGCTTGGCATATTCCACCCAGGTCTCATCATAAATACAGTTCAGACTGGCAATGACAGGGATGCTCACCGACTCCACAACCTTACGCAGGTTGTGCAGGTGTTCTCTGGGCCCGGCGTGTTCGATATCAGGAAAAAGGCTGATCATTTCTGCATGCCGGTCGTTGTACTGGTTCAACTCCTCTGAAAGTTGCAAACGTTCCAGCTCAATCTGTTCCTCAAAGAGTGACTTGTAAACGATTGCTGCGGCCCCCTCCTGCTCCATCTTCTTGATGTTGTCGGGATCCGTCACCAGGTTGCTGGCACCGATGATTACAGGGTTCTTGAGTTTCAACCCCATGTAGTGGGTGGTTAGGTTAGCCATATGCGTGTTTGTTGAAAGTTCGTCTTAAAATTAATGGTTTTCATGCAATAAATCGATCCGTGATACGGGATACGCGATAGGCGATCCTTCTTTCTCAAATCGCGTATCGCGCATCGCATATCTATTTTTCAAACTTCATCTCCGCCAGCCGCTTGTAATTTTCAAACCGCCATTTGGCATTTTCTTCAGCTTCCTTAAAGAGGATCGCCGCTTCAGCCGGAAAGGTCTTTTTCAGGGAGGTGTACCTGACCTCACCATCGAGAAACTCCTGGAATTTTTCCCATTCAGGCTCCTTCGAGTCGAGTTTGAACGGATTCTGGCCCTCTTTGCTCAATTCGGGGTTGTACCGGTACAGATGCCAATAGCCGGCCCGTACTGCCCGTTCCATCTCCTCCTGGGCTTTTCCCATTCCTGCCCGCAAACCATGATTGATACAAGGGGAATAGGCAATAATAACTGAAGGGCCCTGGTAGGCTTCGGCCTCTTTCACGGCACGGAAGAGCTGGGAGTTATTTGCCCCCATGGCGACCTGGGCTACATAGACGTATCCATAGGTCATCGCCATGGCGCCAAGGTCTTTCTTCCTGACTTTCTTGCCGGATGCCGCAAATTTAGCGACAGCGCCCTCGGGAGTAGCTTTGGAGGACTGGCCTCCGGTATTGGAGTAGACTTCGGTGTCGAGCACAAGGATGTTGACATCCTCGCCGGAAGCAATCACGTGATCGAGTCCGCCAAAACCGATATCATAAGCCCAGCCATCCCCGCCAATGATCCAGATTGATTTTTTGATCAGATATTGTTTAAGATCCAGGATCTCCCTGGCTAATTGGTTCTTCTCCTTTTCCAACAAGGGAATCATCTTCAGCGTAGCCTCTTTGGAGAGGATGGCATCATTTTTCCCTTCAATCCATTCGCCAAACACCGTGAGCAACTCCGCTCCCATCATGTTCTCCTTGATGGCTGCCCGCATCTTCTGAGCCATCCGTTTCCGCAAGTGCGTAATCCCAATCGCCATCCCGAATCCATACTCGGCATTGTCTTCAAACAGCGAGTTCGCCCAGGCCGGACCATGTCCTTCCGTATTAGGCCGGTAAGGGGTATACGGGGCTGTTCCGCCATAAATGGAAGAGCATCCCGTGGCGTTGGCGACGAGCATCCGTTCGCCGAAAAGCTGAGTGATCAGTTTGATATAAGGGGTCTCCCCACAACCGGCACAGGCGCCGGAGAATTCAAACAACGGCTGGGAGAACTGACTGTTCTTGAAGGTCTTGAACCGGTCGGCAACATCGGTCTTGTATATCACATGATCGATCAGGAAGTCCCAGTTCATCGTCTCCGGCATCTGGGAACCCAGTGTCTGAAACTCCAGGGCTTTGGTCTTGGCCGGACATACATCAATACAGTTGCCGCAACCGGTGCAGTCGAGCACGCTCACCTGGATCCGGAATTCAAGTCCGGCCAGCTCTTTCCCGATAGCTTTCAGAGTGGTCATATCTTCCGGTGCGCTGTTTTTCTCGGCTTCATTGAGCAGGAACGGTCTGATCGCAGCGTGAGGACACACATAAGCGCACTGGTTACACTGGATACAGTTCTCGGGAATCCAGCGGGGCACATTCACGGCAATCCCTCGTTTCTCCAGGACGGTAGTCCCTGAAGGGAAGGTGCCATCTTCACGGCCAACGAACGCGCTCACCGGAACATCATCTCCTCTGAAGCTGTTGACCGGTTCAAAAATCTGCTTGATGAACGGATCGGTTGTGGAATCCTCCCGGGGCGGATTAATTGTCAGCTTAGCCCACTCGGCCGGGACCGCAACCTCTTCCACATCTCCCCCTTTGTCGATAGCGGCAAAATTCATCTTCACGATCTCCTCCCCTTTCCGGCCGTAAGTCTTCTTGATGGCTTTCTTCATCTCTTCCACAGCCATCGTTTCAGGAATCACCTTAGCCACCTTGAAGAAAGCCGCCTGCATGATCGAGTTGGTACGGTTACCCAATCCAATATCTTCGGCAATAGCGGTTGCGTTGATGATATAAAATTTGATCTTGTGTTCAGCCAGGTATTTCTTCATCGCGTCCGGAAGCCGTTTTTTGGTCTCTTCGGCATCCCAGATGCTGTTCAACAGAAACGTACCGCCGTCTTTCAATCCTTTGAGGATATCATACTTTTCAAGGTAAGCCGGCACATGGCAGGCAACGAAATCCGGAGTATTCACCAGGTAAGTCGACCGGATCGGCTTATCGCCAAAACGGAGGTGTGACACCGTTACGCCACCCGACTTCTTGGAGTCGTAAGCAAAATAAGCCTGGGAGTATTTATCGGTGTTATCCCCGATGATTTTGATGCTGTTTTTATTGGCCCCAACGGTACCGTCAGATCCAATCCCCCAGAACTTTGCCGAATAGGTGTCTTTCGATTCAATGCTCACCTCCGGAAGAAGGGGGAGCGAATGGAATGTCACATCATCGACAATCCCGATGGTGAAGTGGTTTTTCGGTTCCTTTTGTTCAAGATTCCGGTAAACCGAGATGATCTGAGAAGGGGTGGTATCTTTCGAGCTCAACCCGTACCGTCCACCGATGATCATCGGCCGAACCTCCCTGTCGAAGAAAAGATCACGGATATCCAGGAAGAGTGGCTCTCCGCCGGCGCCAGGCTCTTTGGTACGGTCGAGGACAGCAATCCGTTTTACATTTTTCGGGAAGATGTTGAAAAAATACTTGGCAGAGAAAGGGCGATAGAGGTGTACAGTGATCAATCCCACTTTCTCTCCATTGGCATTCAGGTGATCCACCGTCTCTTTGATGGTTTCGGTAACTGATCCCATCGCAATGATAATATTTTCGGCTTCCGGATGCCCGTAATAAAGAAAGGGGTGATACTCCCGGCCAGTCAACTTGTGAATCTCCTGCATATAAGCATCCACAACGTCGGGCACCGGCTCATAAAACCGGTTGATCGACTCTTTGGCCTGGAAGAAGATATCCGGGTTCTGGGCAGTGCCGCGTGTCACCGGGTGTTCGGGATTGAGCGCGTTGTTCCTGAACTCCTGAAGCGCCTGATAATCGACCAGGTGAGCAACATCTTCATTTTTTAACGCTTCGATTTTCTGGACCTCATGAGACGAACGGAAACCATCGAAGAAGTGGAGGAAAGGAATCTTCGACTTGATGGCGCTGAGGTGGGCAACACCGCCCAGGTCCATGATCTCCTGGATGCTTCCGCTGGCCAGCAGGGCAAAGCCGGTTTGCCTGGTAGCGTAGATGTCGGAATGGTCTCCGAAGATGGAAAGTGCATGAGCCGCTACCGAACGGGCGCTGACGTGAAATACGCCCGGCAACAGTTCAGCCGCAATTTTGTACATGTTGGGAATCATCAGGAGCAGTCCCTGCGAAGCGGTAAAGGTAGTGGTAAGTACCCCTGCCTGAAGAGAACCATGCACGGCTCCCGAAGCGCCCCCTTCCGATTGCATCTCAGCAACCTTCACCTCCTCACCGAAAATGTTTTTCCGCCCGTATGCAGCCCATTCATCCACATTTTCAGCCATGTTGGAGGAGGGAGTGATCGGATAAATAGCAGCTACCTCGCTGAACATATATGCCATGTGCGAAGCCGCCTGGTTCCCATCACACGTCAAATAGTTTTTTGATTTTGAAGACTTCATAGTATGTTGAATATTAAATATTTAGAATCAGGATTGTGAATTCTTTAACGAGTGCAAAGGTACCACA
>JAFGNY010000158.1 GCA_016926765.1 Bacteroidales bacterium
ACATCAGCCGGAGTGAAGTAGGCAGCACTGTTACCGGAAGGATTTATCAGGGTATTGTCGGGGAAATATTTTTCACGCTGAAAAGCAAACACCGATGTATCCCTGGCAATAAAATCCCTGATTTTTTCATGCGTCAGGACCAACGGATAGGTCTTTTCAGCTCT
The DNA here is from genome assembly GCA_016926765.1 of Bacteroidales bacterium. Taxonomy (GTDB): domain Bacteria; phylum Bacteroidota; class Bacteroidia; order Bacteroidales; family FEN-979; genus QYOJ01. The sequence continues at coordinate 165 of JAFGNY010000158.1, forward strand.
GGCAGGTATCACATCGCGCCTGTACATCGGGTTGAGTGACCGCAACTGTTCTTTGGGAATGCCGAGTGTCTCCGAAAGCTGATTGAAATGCAGGTAATCATGCACCATTACAGTATCGGTTTGAAGCGGGATCCCGGGCATTCCCGGGTGAAGGTTGTGCTCCTTGTAATAGTTCAGAAGGTAAGTTGCTGCAATGTATGCCGGAACATATCCCCGGGTTTCCCTGGGCAGGTGATAGTATATTTCCCAGTAGTTACGCTTATTCCCTGATCGTTGAATGGCACGGTTCAGGTTTCCGGGACCGCAGTTATATGCTGCAATAACAAGATGCCAGTCCTGGTAAATCTCGTACAGCTGCATGAAATACCGGGCAGCAGCATCGGTCGATTTATGCGGATCCCGCCGCTCATCCACGAAACTTGATATTTCAAGTCCCATCTGTCTGCCGGTACCATACATAAACTGCCATAGTCCGTTGGCTCCTGCACGTGAGAGGGATTGAGGATTCAATGCCGACTCAATGACCGGCAGGTATTTGAGCTCGAGCGGCAGGTTGTAACGATCGAGTATCTCTTCAAAAATAGGAAAGTAATAGGCAGAGAGGCCCAGGATTACCTCCGCCAGATCCCGCTGTTTTTCTGTATAAAGGGTGATAAAATTTTTAACTACCTGGTTATAAGACAAATCAATCACCTGGTGAATATTTTTCAGTCGGGCAATATAAACGGAATCGGGCAGGTTGACAGGATATTGCCCTGCAATCCCCTGCTCATCCCTTTCTTCATGAAACATTTTTTTGATGTACCAGGCGTTCCCAAGACTATCCATTTTCTCGAGAAGAATATCATTTAAATCCTCATCCGGTCCCGAAAAACCATCAAAGAGAAGCGTGTCAGCAATTTCAACGATGAACATGGAATCATCAGGCACATATGCCAGCGAATCCGGATTCAGAATTTCAGCTTCAAGTGTTCTGATACGGGGCATCTCTTCCGGTAATCTTTCTATATCCTGCGCAAAAAGAGAGGGATGGACAAAAAGAACACCAAGGGAGACAACCACTATTTTTATCTTTCTTTTCATGCCTAAAAATTAAATCTGAGTTGGATGCAGTAAGCAAGATGGTTATCGAGGTTCTGCATGGAGGGTTGCCAGTTGAGTGTCAGATCATCGCTGATGTCAAAATCCATGAAGTGAGCATCAACACTTGCGTCCAGGATATTGATCCCGTAAAATGCAATGAAACCGATAACCAACAGGTCGCGGTTCCTCCGGTAGTAGTCCTGCTGTTTGGTCATGGCCGTTTTTAAGTTGTTGAACTGATTGGGATTGCTCAAATCGTAATTGTTCCTTCTCACGGCTTCAATCTTCAGGTAGTCCTGCGTTTCCGGATCGTCATCGGTAAGGTGCTTGTAACCCGTTTTAAAAAGCTGGTAATTGTCGTTGTTCCAGTCGATAAAATAGCCGATGGTACCAAATCCGATATAGATGAGGGGAATTTTCCAGTACTTTTTATTGTATACCTGTCCCAACCCGGGAAGAATTGCCGAGTATAGGGTTGCCTTCTTTGGCGAATGTACCTCTTCCTGAAGTTCTTTCACCCCCATATCATCCTGTCTCAATGTATCGCTCACCTCCCGGGCATGAAGGTCTGAAACCACCATAAAAAGAATGAATCCAAAAACCAGTTTAAAGAAATACCCTTTTATTGCCACGCTATGCAAATTTTGCCCAAAAATAGAAGTTTCAGTTTACAGCAAACCCGGCCAGCTTGTTTTATTTCGTGTTTTCAACTATTTTAACAATTCTTTCCAGGTCTTTTTCCGACTTGAAAGGGATAACAATTTTACCCTTTCCCTTTTCGCTTACCGATATACGCACACTGGCTCCCAGGAGTTTTCCCAGAACCCCCTTAAAATTCCTGAAAGCATTGGGAAGTTCCTTTCTCCCGGCGATTGTTTTTTCTGCATTCTCATCGTTCAGTACCCGGACCATTTCTTCCACCTTTCTTACAGAAAAGCCGTATTTGATGATTTGGGCAAAAATCATTTCCTGGGCCCGGGAATCATCGATGTTGATCAAAGCCCTTGCATGCCCCATGCTGATTTCCTTTTCGCGCAGGGCTTTCTGGATTACTGCCGGAAGTTTCAGGAGCCGAAGATAGTTGGCTATGGTGGAACGCTTTTTACCCACCCGGCCGCTCAGGTCCTCCTGGGTAAAGTTAAGTTCTTCGAGAAGCCTCTGGTAACTCACGGCAATTTCAATGGCATCCAGATCCTCACGCTGAATATTCTCCACCAGCGCCATTTCCAGCATTCCCTCATCCTTCGCCTGCCGGATATAGGAAGGAATGGTTTCCAGCCCTGCTTTTATGGCAGCCCGAAGCCGTCGTTCCCCCGCGATAATCTGATACTTGTCGGCACCGGTTTTCCGAAGCGTAATAGGTTGGATCAATCCAATTTCCCTGATGGAGTTGGCCAGCTCTTCAAGAGACTCCTCATCAAAGTTTGAACGCGGCTGATACGGATTGGCTTCAATTTTACCAATTTCAACCTCAATGATACCGGCCTGTTTCATTTTCTCTGCGTCATCAATCAGCGCCCCCAATCCCCGTCCGAGTGCATTCCTTTTCACCATAGCAAAAATTTTAATGGTTAATGATTTTTAAGTCCTGTGCCAAACGCGTCATTCCGTTACGCTGTAGTATTTCCCTCGCCAGGTTCATGTGGTTGATGGCCCCCCTGGAGCTGGCATCGTAAAGAACTACCGGTTTCCCATAGCTGGGGGCCTCACTCAGCTTGACATTTCGCTGAATCACGGTTTCAAAAACCATATCCTGAAAATGATGCTTCACCTC
>JAFGNY010000159.1 GCA_016926765.1 Bacteroidales bacterium
CCCCTGTCAGGGACGGAGTTTTTATTCACATAACAGAAAGCTACAATGACCCTCATCGAGTGCTGATGCCTTTAAAGATGGCTGTCCTGATGTCAACTGATAAAGATGTGATTGTCTATCTGGATATCCACGCTGTTGAGATGCTGGTGAAAGGTGCCAAAGACATGACATATGCTGATTTTGAGTCCTTTCAGACCTATATTGCACAGCTTTCGGAAAAGAAGGTTGGAGTCTACGCCTGCCCTACCTGTTTAAAGGTAGCCGGATACAGTCCGGAGGACCTGATTGAAGGTGTCCAGGTGGCTCAGAAGGATAAATTCTTCAATTTCACGGAAGGTCGCATCCTCACCCTTGATTACTAAAAAAGTACGATCCACCGCTTCAGTCCCTGTATCAGAAAATACAACATATCAGCTAACTGCACTGTTGGCTGGCTGAAATAAATATATGAAAGAATTATCCTATTTCGCAGATCAGAAGTTCGAGAATATTACGCGCAAAGCGAATCCTCCCGAACCCGGAGAGTACGAGAACTGCCGGTTCCTGAATTGTGATCTGGCAGAATGTAATTTTTCCGACTATGTTTTCACTGACTGTGAGTTTATTGAATGCAATCTGAGTATGATCAAGCTGATACAGACCACCTTACGGGATGTACATTTTCAGAGCTGCAAGATGCTGGGGATCCATTTTGAGGAATGCAATGATTTTGGACTGTCGTTCAGATTTGACAACTGCACTCTTGATCATTCTTCCTTTTACAACACAAAAATTCACAAAACCCACTTCTCGGATTCTAGGTTAAACGAAGTTGATTTCTCGGAAAGTGACCTGACAGATTCATCATTCCACAATTGCGATCTGGGGGGTTCACTGTTTGACAACACCAACCTGGAGAAAGCAGATTTCCTGACCGCATACGGTTATTCGCTTGATCCGGAAAGGAACAGGCTCAGAAAGACGAAGTTTTCTTCCGGCGGTCTGTCCGGACTGTTGCGCAAATATGATATAATCATTGAATAGGACACCTGGCAGGATAGAACCATATTACAGAAACACAATAATCCAAACCGTATTAAACTAGCCGAAAATGAAACCGAAGATCAAAATCACGAAAAGAGACCTCCTTTTCTTTTTTGCCGGGATTGTATTCACGGCGATTATCAGCCTGATCCTGAACTGGGAGAACAACGTCAGGGATTTTAAGGAAGGGTTCAATGAAGGATATAACTCAACACAAAAAGAAGAGATTACCCACTGACCGAACTTCCGAAGGCAACCACGCAAAGGAATCTGAAATGCAATTTGCACTATCTTCACCGTTAAGATGAAGCCCTCATTTACGTTGCGGGAAATCCCCCGCTCAAGAATAGCAACCTTTGACACTTCTGCGGTGGCGCTGACGAAACACCATGTAAGCGCAATGCTCGAATTTGATGTGACAGAGAGCAGGAGAAGGCTGCAGCAGCTAAGAAGACAAGGCACCCTGATCTCCTTCAACGGATGGCTGATCAAGGTGATCGGTACTGTTCTGGATCAGCACAGGGAAGCCGCGGCGTTTCTCTTCTCAAAACGCAAACTCATAATCTTCGATGAGATAAATATTTCCATTATAGTTGAAAAAAAGGTCAACGGGAAGCCTGTTCCCATTCCTCTGTTAATTGAACATGCAAACTCAAAAAGTGCCGCGGAGATCACTGCCGAAATAGAAAAGGCAAAGGATCAGAGCATTTCGGGCACTGATATTGTGCTGAATCGCAAATCATATTTTCTCGAGAATCTTTATTACAGTTTACCGGGTTTCATCAGGCGTACCATATGGAGAGTAATGCTGAGAAATCCACGGTTTGTTTTCAGGAATATGGGCAATGCTGTCATTACCTCCGTGGGGATGATGGGTAAGATCAATGGCTGGTTTATCCAGAAATCGATTCATCCGATCTCCTTTGGCATCGGATCAATCCTGCGAAAACCGTATGTAATTGAAAATGAGATAAAGATCCGTGACATACTGAATATGACCATCCTGGTTGATCATGATGTGATTGACGGCGCACCAATGGTCAGATTTCTTAACGAATTAACCAGGTTGATTGAAACAGGGGAGTTCACTGAAAAGGTACCATCATGACCTCTGAAATGAGATTACTGATACTGCCGATACTCTTGGTTGTTTCCACCGGCTTGTATGCCCAGGAGAAGACTGCAGCCTTCGGCAGAGTTGATGCCCTGGCCCTCCGGATCCCGGATTCACAGGCAAGAACAACGCAGGGAATTTCAAACTACGTAACATCGAATTTCACCTCACAGACGGACAGGTCGCGGGCAATCTTTGTCTGGGTTGCAACCAGTATTCAGTATGACATTGACAACATGTTTGCCGTAAATTTCTACCAGGGCACTGATGAGATTATAAAAGATGTGTTATCAAAGCGTAAAGGGGTTTGTCAGCATTTTGCCGAGCTATACAATGAAATAGCCAATAAATCGGGGATAAAGACATATGTAATCGCCGGTTACACGAAACAAAACGGCTCTGTGGATTACCTGCCCCATGCCTGGTGTGCCAGCCTCATTGACTCTGCCTGGTACCTTATTGATCCGACCTGGGGCTCAGGGTACATATACAACTCGAAGTTCATCAGGAAAATCAACAACGACTATTTCAAGGCGAAGCCTGAAAAGATGATCAGTTCTCATATGCCCTTCGATCCGTTATGGCAATTTCTGAACTATCCATTGACCAGTCAGGAGTTTTATCAAGGCCGGACAGCAATGAACACCTCCAGGCCATATTTCAATTTTCGTGATACCTTGAAGAGTTACGAACAGGAATCCAGGATTGACAGGCTGATAGCTTCGCGAAGGCGGATTGAGCAAAACGGCGTAAGGAATTCCCTTGTTTCTGACAGGATGCAGCATATCATCCGCGAGGTAGATTATTATCACGATTCCATTCGTGTGGAGAGGTACAACTCTGCGGTTTATCATTACAACGATGGAATTAATCACCTGAACAGGTTCATTGATTA
>JAFGNY010000160.1 GCA_016926765.1 Bacteroidales bacterium
CTCCCCACTGCCCACTGCCCACTGCCCACTGTCAACTTCTTCATGAATTCTGTGACTACCCTCTCTGTAGCATCTGTCGAGGCATCATTCACGACAATGACCTCTTTCTCCAGGTTGTCGGGCAATTGAACAGCCATCACCCGTTCGAGGATCAGCGTGATGGTCTTCTCCTCGTTATATGCCGGGATCAGAATAGAAAGTTTCTGGCTCATTTCGTTCTGTATTACTCGTAAAAATAGATCCGTTTCACCCGTCTCGAAATGCTGGCCATGATCTCATAGGGGATCGTTTGCAACATTTCGGCCAGGCTGTAAACCGGTAAGGCATCTCCGAATACCACTACTTCATCTCCCTCTTCCACTTTCATGCCCGCTTGCACCAGGGAGGTAATATCCAGCATACAGAGGTCCATACACACATTTCCCATCAACGGGACAGGTTGCCCCTGAATATGCATTTTCCCGATTCCATTGCCCAGGCGGCGGTTCAGTCCGTCGGCATAGCCTATCGGAACCAACGCGATCACCGTGTCTCGCTCGGCTACTCCTTTACGGTTGTATCCTACCGTTTCCCCTTTTCTGACCTGCTTGATCTGGGTGATCACCGTTCGTAAACGGCTGACATTCCGTAGGTTGTTTTGCTCTTCCTGATTGTATCCGATGCCATATAATCCGATTCCCAGCCGCACCATGTTAAGCTGCATCTCAGGAAAGCGGCTGATCCCGGCTGAATTGAGGATGTGCAGCATCACCGGGTAATCCAGCATCCCGGTGATCCTGCCGCTCATCTCCAGGAACCGTTCAAACTGTAAATGCGTAAAGACATCGTGCGACGGATCTTCGCTGGCAGCCAGATGTGAAAAGATGGACCTCACCCTGATCTGCGGATTCCGGTTAAGGCGTTCGGTCAATCTTCCCAGGTCGGCATCACAGAAACCCAGCCGGTGCATGCCGGTATCGAGTTTGATGTGGATTCTGACTGTCTCTTTCGGCGAAATTTCATTCCGTTTCATCGCCTCTTCAAACACGCCGAGAATACGGAAGCTGTATATCTCCGGTTCCAGGTTCCACGTAAGGAGATTATCCATGCTCTGCTCTTCCGCACTCATGACCATGATAGGCATGGTAATCCCTGCTTTGCGAAGTTCGACCCCCTCATCGGCATAGGCTACTGCCAGGTAATCGACCTGATGAAATTGTAAAAGGTTTGCGATCTCAAAACTACCGCTTCCGTAAGAAAAAGCTTTCACCATTGCCATAGTCCGGACTTCCGGCTTCAGCTTGGCTCTGAAGAAATTGAGATTATACACCAGGGCATCGAGGTTGATCTCCAGCACCGTTTCATGTGCTTTCTGCTGCAAGGCCTGACTGATGCGCTCAAATCCAAACACACGGGCCCCCTTCAACAGGATCGTCTCATCGCGAAACGACGATAACGGCATGTGTGCCAGAAATGCATCCGTGTCGGGATAAAATACTTTTTGCATGGGGAACAGCTTCTGAAATTCCGATATCTCCTTGCCAATCCCGATGATCCTGTCGATGCGGTGGGAAGCGATGATGCCGGCAACCTCATGGTACAACTCTTCCGGGCTCCTGCCTGTTTGCAGGAAATCGGAGAGGATGATCGTTCGCTTCTGATGCTGTTTCTGCTGAGCGAGAAAATCCAGAGCGATCCCGAGCGAATGGATATCGTTCGTATAGCTGTCGTTGATCAGCGAACAGTTATTGACTGCCTCTTTCAACTCCAGTCGCATAGCTACGGGAGCCAGGTTGGCGAAGTGAGACTCTACCCCCAAACCCCCGAAAGGGGGCTTACTCCCCCTTTCGGGTGGGAATTTCTGCGAAGCAGTGCAACTCCCCTTTAGGGGATTTAGGGGTATCCTGCCTTGCACAAGAAGAAACGCCCAGCAATGTATGGCATTCTCGATTGAGGCATCATCGGTAAACGGGATCGTAATTTCATCTTCAATGTCTTCGCAGATGCCGGAGATACTGGTGGTTCCATTCCCTTTCCGGATCCGTGTGATCCGGAGGTTATCTTCTTCCCGTGGCCCCCAGGTAAACCGTTTCAGATGGATGTACTCCTCCGAGGCATCAAGCCGTTGGGTGATGATCAAATAATCTGACCGGTAGATGAGAACTGCTGCCTGGCGGAACAATTTCAGCTTCTCATCCACTTTTTCCTGCCAGCCTGAAAAATGAGCGTCATGTGCCGGGCCTACTGTAGTAAAAATCCCGATATCGGGTTTGATCACCTCTTCCAGCCTCTCCATCTCACGGGGTTCAGAGATCCCCGCTTCAATGATTGCCAGGTTGTGGCGTTTGTCCATATTCCAGATCGATAAGGGAACCCCGATCTGGGAGTTAAAACTCTTCGGGCTTCTGATCACATCCACCCCGGGTGAAAGAAGCTGATACAGCCACTCCTTGACGATGGTCTTACCGTTACTTCCAGTGATGCCGACAACAGGATACTGAAACTGGTTCCGGTGAAAGGCGGCCAGTTTCTGCAGGGCTGCCAGCGTGTCGGGCACAACAATAAAAAGAGGATGCCAGATGCCCGATGCCGGATCCTGGATGTCCACTGCCCACTGCTTACTGCCAACTGCCCACTGCCCACTACCCACTAAAAAACAACGTACCCCTCTTTTTGTCAGTTCCGGGATGTACCGGTGTCCGTCGTTTCGTTCACTTTTCAACGCAATGAACATCGATTCACCGGGATGAACGAGACGACGGCTGTCAATCAGCAGCTCCCTGATTTCGTGATCACGGTCACGGGAGCCAAAAAGTTCTCCGCCAACGATCTCAGCAATTGTTTCTGCCTTATACCGGAAGGGACTCATTCGGTGCTGTTCTCTTTTGCCTGGTTTGGAGATTTCAGTGCATTGCTGAGAAGTTCTTTGTACTTCACCCTGTTTGTAAAGATATCGCCTCCCTGAAAGAGAGCATGTCTGAAAGCATTCGGGTTGGCCTGATTCTTTCCTGCAATATCAAACGCTGTCCCGTGTGCCGGGGATGTTCTCACCACGGGCAGACCGGCAGTAAAATTCACCCCTTCGTCAAAGGATAAAAGTTTGAAAGGGATCATCCCCTGATCGTGGTACATGGCAAGGATGGCATCAAACTCCCTGAAATTTGCTGTCCCGAAAAAACCGTCGGCCGGATAAGGGCCAAAAGCCAGAATACCATTTGTAAAAGCTTCGTCGATGGCCGGTTTGATTATCCGCTGATCCTCATCGCCAATCAGTCCGTCATCCCCGGCATGGGGGTTCAGGGCCAGAAGGGCGATCCTGGGTTTGATGATCCCGAAATCCTGTTTCAGAGATTCATTCAGCAGCTTTATTTTTCTGATAATCAGCTCGGCTGAGAGCGCTGCTGCAACCTGATTCAACGGAATGTGCCCGGTAACCACTCCGATCCGGAAGCTGCGGGTCACCATCAGCATCAGGGAGTCATCTGCTTTGCAACGGTCAGCCAGGTATTCGGTATGGCCTGGGAAATGAAAATGTTCCGACTGGATGTTCTTTTTATTGATCGGGGCAGTCACCAACACGTCAATATTCCCTTTCAGCAAGTCGTCCATCGCCATTTCAAGCGCTTTGTAGGCCAGTTCTCCGGCGACAGGGGTTAAATTGCCCATATCGATCCGAATCTCCTCATCGACCACATTGAGGATATTGGGCCGTCGCGGGTGCGCCTGTTCCGCTTTTTTAATGATGTTAAAGTTCAGTTCATTGACCTCTGTTAGTTTCCGGTAATAGGACGCCACTTTTGAGGAACCGTAAAGGATGATGGTGTAGTTCTCTGCCAGGCGCTGGTCCTGGAGGGTCTTGAGGATTACCTCATAGCTGATGCCGTTGATATCGCCATGCGAGATGCCGATGCGAATGCGGAATTCTTTATCTTGGGTTTGATCCATAGTTTACGTTACATTTTGCATGTTACATTTTACATTTTCTTCATGTACTCCACCAAGAGTCTGACGCCAACGCCGGTTGCGCCCTGGCCGCGGTAGGAATCGCGTTTTTCAAGGAAAGCCGGTCCGGCTATATCCAGATGGATATAGGGATAGCTCGTGAACTTTTGCAGGAATTTTCCGGCCGTGATGGCGCCCGCTTCAGCTCCTCCCAGATTCTTCATATCGGCAACGGATGATTTAAGCGTTTCGGCATAGTCGTCCCATAACGGGAATTCAACAATCCGTTCGAATACCTTGAATCCACATTCTTTCAGGAGATCAAATGCTTTTCCTGCATCCGACTGCATCCCTGCGATCGCCCTTGTTCCGATGGCCCTTACGGCAGAGCCGGTCAGGGTGGCAAGGTCGATGGTGAGTTCCGGGTCAAAACGTTTGGCATAGCTGAGGGCGTCGGCAAGGATCAGTCGCCCTTCGGCATCCGTATCAATCACCTCCACCGTCAGGCCATTCTGCATCTTCAGGATATCACCTGAAACGATCGCCTGTGGCCCTGGCCAATTATCAGTCACCGGGATCAGGCCAACCACATGAACAGGAAGTTTCAATCCGGCGAATACAAGCATTGTGCCGGCTATCGCTGCTCCTCCTGCCATGTCGCTTTTCATGTTTTCCATATTCTTCCCGGTCTTCAGGTTCATGCCCCCTGTATCATATATAATTCCTTTCCCGACAAGTACAATTGGTTTCTTGTTCTTAAACCGTGGAGGTTTGTATTCTAAGATGATGAAGTGCGGAGATTCATGACTCCCTTTGTTGACACCGAGAAGGCCGCCCATCTTCAGCGCTTCTATCTTCTTCCTGCTCAGAACCTCCACCTTGATCCCAGCTTTCTGGGCGGCGGATTCAACCTCACCGGCAAACGTTGCCGCCGTGAGATAGGAGTTAGGTTCATTGACCAGATCCCTTGTAAAATTCAGCCCGTCCAGTAACGTATTCAGGCCAGCGACTTCCTTTTTACCGGTTTTGCTGTAGAAGATGGCGATCTCACTGAGGCTGTTAGCTCCCTCCTTTTCCGTTTTGTACTTAAAAAACTGATAACTGCCCATGGCCATCCCTTCTGCCAGTGCCACCGCTTCCTGCTCTCTAAAGTTCACATCAAAGAGCGTGACCCGGGTAACATGGTGTTGATTCAGAAACAACTGAATCTTATCCCCTGCCACCCTGCATTTCTCCAGTCGCTGGGAAAGATCCTTTTCCGGAGGGATAAATTGAATCACTACCCAGTGATCCAACCGGTTAAACGGGATCATCTCCACCTTTTCCCCGTGTTGTTCGCTGATGAATGCAATCTCAGGAGTTGAAAAGAGTCCGGCGGGAAGCTTATCAGGTGATTCCGTAAGGAGCACCAGGTGATCCCCATATGTAAGCCCGGTAAGGGCAATGATTTTAGGGTGCATCTTTTTTCTTACTTTTGAGGACTGAAGAGTGCAAAGTTAGAAAAAAAACAGCGGGGAATGCGGAGTTTAAATCAGATCACTGAAACAGCCCTTGCCGGTCAGTTTCCTGATATCAGCGAAGGGGTGCAACTCTTTACCGAAGCTCCTCTCCAAAACCTGATGGCGCTCGGTAACATCCTTCGGCAAAAACAACATCCTGACAACAAGGTGACCTGGATCATCGACCGGAATGTAAACATTACCAATATTTGCCTTTCCGGATGCAAGTTTTGTAATTTTTACCGAACCGCCCATCAAGAGGATGCCTACATCACTACATTGCATGAATACTTCCGGAAAATTGATGAGATGCAACAACTGGGAGGGAACCAGTTATTGCTTCAGGGGGGAATGCATCCCAGACTGGGATTGGATTTTTACCAGCAGCTATTCCATGATCTGAAACAACATTTTCCCACTCTTCGCCTGCATGCACTTGGTCCTCCGGAGGTTGTTCATCTCGCCAATATGGAATCTCTCTCTTTCAAAGAGGTACTTCAGCAACTGGTGAACGCCGGATTGGATAGCTTACCCGGCGCCGGCGCTGAAATTCTTACCGAACGGGTGAGACGCTTCCTTTCTCCCGTTAAATGCAGTGCTCAGGAGTGGCTTGATGTGATGCGGGCGGCGCATGAACTCGATCTTACCACCTCGGCCACGATGATGTTTGGCCACATTGAAACTGTGGAGGAACGTGTGCAACATCTTATCGCGCTGCGCACCCTTCAGTCGGAAAAGCCTGCCGGTCATAAGGGGTTTCTGAATTTCATCCCATGGCCTTTTCAGGATGAAAATACCCTGCTGAAAGAAAAGTACGGAGTCACCAACAAAGTGACACCGGAAGAGTATATCAGGATGATCGCCCTCAGCCGCATCATGCTCCCGAACATTCCGCATATCCAGGCATCCTGGCTCACTGTAGGGAAAGAGACGGCGCAGCTTTCGCTCCATGCCGGGGCCAATGATTTCGGAAGCATCATGATTGAAGAGAATGTCGTCTCTGTTGCCGGGGCAACCAATACCTTCGATGCACCAGGCATCCGGCAAGCCATCCGGGATGCCGGTTTCATCCCGGTACAACGGGACCAGGATTTCCGGTATATCCCGTAGGGGCGACCCGGCAATCCCGGTAAGGGCGACCCGGCAATCCCGGTAGGGGCGACCCGGCAATCCCGGTAGGGGCGACCCGACGGGTCGCCCCTAC
>JAFGNY010000022.1 GCA_016926765.1 Bacteroidales bacterium
CTTGGTAGTCAGTACAGGGAATCCGCCATCCAGATTAAACCGCATCTGATATCCAAATACACTGATGGTACCCGTTCCGGTACGATCAATTTTTCGGATACCATTTGTCATCACATGATCCAGTAAATCGAGGTATTGTTTCATAATGTCATGTTCTCTTTCCTTTGACGCATGCCTGACAGGTAAACGACAAAGAAGCACTTCAAATTACATCATCATTCCGGCAAGAGTGGCTGATACGTATGAAGCAAGTGTCCCGCAGACCATCGCGGTCAGCCCCAGCCTGGCCAGGTCGCGACGCCGGTTTGGCGCCAATTCGCCAATGCCTCCGATCTGGATAGCCACCGAGCTGAAGTTTGCAAATCCACACAAGGCGAAGCTTGCTATGATCAATGCCTTGGGGGATAATGATTTCGCAACGATCATCGGCGACAGGTCAGAATAGGCAACAAATTCGTTGATTACCAGTTTTGTCCCCATCAGCGATCCAACAGTATGCGCCTCTTTCCAGGGTACGCCCATTGCCCAGGCAAAGAGGGAAAAAACAGAGCCGAGGATATCTTTAAGCCGAAGGTCCTGGAGGTTCCAACCGATCACATTCAGACTCACTCCGGTCATTGCCACCAGGTGTCCTATCCAGCCCAGCAAGGCATCAACAAGCGCAATCAGTGCAATCATTCCTATCAGCATGGCAATGACGTTGATACTTATCCGCATCCCATCACTGGCGCCATGGGTAATTGCATCCATCAGGTTCGCGTGCGTTCTTTTAACTTCCAGTTTCACCCTTCCTTTCGTTTCAGACTCCTGGGTTTCGGGGTAAACAATTTTGGAGATTACCAGGGCACCGGGGGCTGCCATGAGGCTGGCGGCTAAAAGGTACGGGGCAGGAACTCCCATCGCCACATAGACCGCTAATACCCCACCTGCAATACAAGCCATACTTCCACTCATCGAAGCCAGAAGTTCCGACATGGTCATCCCGGAAATATACGGCCTGATCAGGATCTGTGCTTCCACCTGCCCAACAAAGGCACTGGCTACATTGGAAAGCGCTTCGCTCCCGCTAACCCGCATTACCCAGTAAACTCCCCGGGCCATCACAGCAACAACCCTCTGCAGCAGTCCGATATGATATCCAATAGCCACCAGCACACAAACAAAGATTATTGTAGGGATCAGAGTAAATACAAAGATGAAACTATTCCCGGGACCAAGAATGGAGTTCAGTATCTCCCCGTTAGCCAGGAACCCAAAAACAAAACGACCGCCTTCCATACTGAAATCCAGAAGTTTTTGGATACCGAATCCGATTTTCTCAAAGATCAGTTGTCCGATAGGTACTTTTAAAACAAAAAATGCTGTTCCAACCTGAAGAATGATGCCTGTTATCACAAGACGGTAATTGATCGCTTTCCGGTTATTAGACATCAGAAATGCGATTCCAAAGATCAGTACAAGACCTAAAATTCCGGTAAATCTATCCATACAGTTTTTTCACGCATGAAACATGCTATCCATCGGGTCAGTTTCAGAGACCAGTGATTAGGTCTCCCGTTTTCTTTTTGTGATTTCGTCCCGGATCCTGGATGCCTTTTCATATTCTTCACTGTCAACAGCTTTTTTCAGCAACTGCTTTAATTCAGTGATTGTAAAGACTGATAAGTCCTCTTCCGGGTTTGGGGAAATTTCCTGTTCTGTTTCAGAATGAATGGGTTCTGTCATTTCCTCATCCATGATGATCCCGGCAGCAACCATAATCGTTTCGTAGGTATAAATCGGACAGTTAAATCGCAATGCCAGGGCAATGGCGTCTGAAGTCCTGGAATCTACCTTTTTTTCAATTTTTCCGTCCGAGCAAACAAGGATGGCGTAAAAAACCCCTTCGCTAAATTTATTGATAATCACCTCCGTCACATTGATCTGAAACGTATCGGCAAATGATTTGAAGAGATCATGCGTAAGAGGACGGGGTGTTTTGATTTTTTCAATTTCGATGGCAATCGCCTGGGCTTCAAAACTCCCAATGATAATCGGCAACCTTCTTTTCCCCTCCTGTTCTCCAAGAATGATTGCATAGGCACCACTTTGTGACTGGCTGTAAGACATGCCAATAATCTCAAGTCGGAGTTTCTCCATTCCCTGCCAAGTTTCCTTTACACAAACCTACGTGATTTTTATGAATCCGGCAAACAACTGTGGAAAAATTCCACTCTATTTTTGAAAAATGTCTTATTTTTGCCAGAATTAAAATATTAAACATAAATACATTCATATGAAGCGATTTACGACAGTTTTCATTGCAATGCTTGCTCCGTTTTTCAGTATGGCCAGTGAGGCAGACCTGGTGATACCGGAACTTACGGCCGCCCAGAATAATTTGTTATACCTGGGATTCATCATCTGTATTTTGGGGTTGTTGTTCGGTTGGTATCAGTTTACGAGAGTGAAGAAGCTTAAAGCACACCAATCGATGTTGGATGTAGCGAAGGTTATCTTTGAAACCTGTAAAACGTACCTCATCCAGCAGGGCAAATTTCTGGTGATCTTATTTGCGATCATCGGATTATGTATTGCTTTCTACTTCGGTTACCTGCAGCATAATTCATTCGGGGGGGTGTTACTGATTCTTGCATGGACTGTGATCGGAATCCTTGGATCTTATGGCGTTGCCTGGTTTGGGATCCGGATGAATACCCTGGCAAACAGCCGGATGGCATTTGCCTCTTTGGAACGGAAACCATTGAAATTGCTGAACATCCCTTTGGATGCAGGAATGAGTATTGGTGTTGCCCTGGTTTGTGTTGAGCTGATCATGATGCTGATCATTCTTCTCTTTGTTCCGAGAGAATATGCCGGAGCAAGTTTCATTGGCTTCGCTATCGGGGAGTCGTTGGGAGCTTCCGCGCTTCGAATTGCCGGCGGGATTTTTACTAAGATTGCCGATATTGGCTCTGACCTGATGAAAGTAGTTTTCGGCATTAAAGAAGATGATCCGCGTAATCCTGGTGTTATCGCTGATTGTGTGGGAGATAATGCCGGTGACAGCGTTGGCCCTACTGCCGATGGTTTTGAAACTTACGGTGTGACCGGAGTTGCATTGATCGCCTTCATTGTGCTTGCTATCACTAACATCGACTATCAGACACAATTACTGACCTGGATTTTTGTGATGCGTATCCTGATGGTGGTTACATCTATCGGAGCTTTTTATATCAATAAGCTGATCAGCCAGGCACGGTATAGTAAAGCCGATGATCTTGATTTTGAACAGCCACTGACCAGCCTTGTCTGGATCACTTCCATCTTATCCATCATTGCTACGTTTGCCGCCAGCTACTGGCAGCTCAGCAGTTTACCCAACAACCTCTGGCTGATTCTCTCCATCATTATCAGTTGCGGAACCCTGGGCGCTGCTTTGATCCCCGAATTCACCAAGATTTTCACCAGTCCTAAATCAAAACATGTGCGTGAAGTGGTTACAGCTTCACAGGAGGGTGGAGCTTCACTGAATATCCTTTCCGGACTCGTAGCAGGAAACTTCAGCGCATTCTGGCAGGGGATGGTGTTCCTGGTACTGATGTTCATTGCTTATCTCGCCAGCCAGATGGGATTGAGTGCGATGATGATCTATCCCTCCATCTTTGCTTTTGGACTGGTAGCGTTTGGTTTCTTAGGGATGGGACCTGTGACGATTGCTGTGGACAGTTATGGCCCGGTAACAGATAATGCCCAATCGGTTTATGAATTATCCATGATTGAAGAGGATATTGCAGGCGCCACAATTGAGGTTGAAAAAGAGTTCGGATTTAAGCCCGACTTTGAAAAAGCAAAACACTATCTGGAAGCAAACGACGGGGCGGGAAATACATTTAAAGCCACCGCAAAACCGGTTCTGATCGGAACTGCTGTTGTGGGGGCCACCACTATGATCTTTTCACTGATCCTGATTATCAAAAAACACTTCGGGATCGAACCTGAACAGATTCTGAATGTATTGAATCCTTACACGATCCTTGGCTTCCTTGCAGGTGGCGCTGTGATCTATTGGTTTTCGGGCGCTTCCATTCAGGCGGTTACCACCGGAGCCTACCGTGCTGTAGCCTACATTAAAAAGAATATCAACCTTGACCCGAATGCTGAGAAAAAAGCCTCGGCCGAAAAGTCGAAAGAGGTCGTCAAAATCTGTACCCAATATGCCCAAACAGGAATGTTCAACATCTTCGTTGCCATCTTTTCTATGGCCATCGCCATTGCCTTTCTTTCCGGGTACAGGAATTTAGATGTCCCTGCTGATAATCCTGTTCATTATGCTGCTGCCTCCTTTTTCGTGGCTTATCTTCTTTCTATTGCTTTCTTTGGCTTATTCCAGGCGATCTTCATGGCGAATGCCGGGGGCGCCTGGGATAATGCAAAGAAAGTGGTTGAAGTAGATATGAAAGAGAAGGGAACCCCGCTGCATGAAGCTACTGTTGTTGGTGATACTGTAGGAGATCCATTTAAGGACACCTCATCAGTTGCCCTGAATCCTATCATTA
>JAFGNY010000161.1 GCA_016926765.1 Bacteroidales bacterium
AACCAGTCGTTTTGTTGCAATGGTGCCACCATTGGCATCATTGTAGGAGTCAATGACAAAAACAATGTTCATGGTGTGAATGGGTTTAGTTAAATGAAGTTTTTTAACGTACTATAGGCTGTTGAGGGCTTTGCTTGCTTTGTCCTCCAGGTATTCATAGTAATCACTTTTGTATAGTTTGATCGACTTCTTATACCAGTCGCCCGCAAGTGATTTCTGCCCCAGTTCCTGATAGATCTTCCCCAGTCTTAATGCTGCTTCACAGGCAAAATAGTAATCCTCATCTTCCCCGAGTTCGATTGTTTTTTTGAATTCAGAGACGGCTAAATTAGTATTTTTTACCAACGCTTCATACCTCCCTTTCAGGAAATGGTACTCGATTTCGTAGGCGATCTCCTTTCCGTGGCCTGCCTCAAATGCGTTGATCTCTTTCCTGAATGCATCCAGGTATCCGCCATCAATCGATAACCGTGCTTTGACCAGGTGCAGGTCGGGGGTGTAATCCAGCGAAGCATCATACAACGCTTCGCGGTCCCGTTCGTTCAGGTCCATCCCCTGTTTCCGCACTACGTCGCAAAGAATCCTGTATTTCTGCAGGTTTCCGTTGATAATATAATAG
Organism: Bacteroidales bacterium; assembly: GCA_016926765.1. Taxonomy (GTDB): domain Bacteria; phylum Bacteroidota; class Bacteroidia; order Bacteroidales; family FEN-979; genus QYOJ01. The sequence continues at coordinate 620 of JAFGNY010000161.1, forward strand.
AGCGCCAGGTTGTAATTGATCTCCTTCAGGTACTCCTTTTTTGCCAGATGGCTCAGGTAACTCTTCAGATACCGTTCGGCCCCGGGATCCAGTTTCCGGAGAAGGACCTTTCCCATCAGGTAACTGTAGATGACATCCCCGATCTGGCTTCGGTCGTCCTGAAGTTGCCTCAGGGTGGCGAGCGCCTCCTCATTTCGTCCGGTCCGGTAAGCGATATTTGCCCTGAAATAGGTGTGAATGAAGGTGTTCGCTACATCCTTATCCAGCGATTTCGTAAATTCATAAACCCTCTCCGGTGTTTTATTGATCTTGGCGGCCAGGATCATATAAAGCGCTGCCTCAGCATTGAGCCCTTCGGTATTTCTCTGGGAAAGATAATACTGGTTCAACGTCCGGAAGCCGTAATCCATGTTCACATTGACGCCAAAAAACGAGATTGCCCACTTGACAAATGGCGGAAGGTTGGCAATGGCTACATTGAAGAAGCCGTCAAGTTTCCGGTTTGGCTGGAAGTTCGGGAACCGTTCGATATTCCGGTATACATTCTTATAGGCTGCGTAGCCTTTGGTCATCCCGCTCCACTGGGCGCCGTGCATCACACTGAATACGGCCACCTGGATCTCCATTTCAGCAAGGCAGGCGAGGTAATAGGGCGAATCCTCGTCTTTCCCGTCCATGATCATCCGCCTCTTTTCAAAGTTCCTGATAAACGCGTTGTATTCCTCTTCACTGCTGTTGATCATCAACCGGAATACGTCGCAGGTCTGGTCAAGATACCAGGCGTAGTAATTCTCCGGATTTGCCCTGATTTCATCCGCCAGAAGCTTTTTGGCCTGATCGGTCTTCAGATCCATCGCCAGCATCCAGGCTTTGCGGCAGTTCTCATTTACATCATACGTTGCAGAGGATTCGTGGCTCAGAAAGAGAAGGAGAAGAAGGGGGATAATGACTTTTGACATTCGAAACAAAACAGAATTTCGGGCAAAAGTACAGGTTTAGAAATAAAAATGTTTTATGTGTTGATCTATTTTTCTGAACAATTGATCTATTTCAACATTTCCGGGCTTAAAATGCAGCTATCTTTATCCGGATTCAGAAAATGGATGCTTCCAAAATGAAATTTTTATTGAAATCTTAACCCTGAAGTTCCAATCAACAAGGGGATGCTTTGAAAAGAGATAACGAATGAAGAGACTACTTGGAAACGGAATTTCAAAGGTTGAAATCCTCCTCTTGATCTGGCTGTTTTCATTTCAGTCGGGGATCTCACAGTCCTGCCTCCCTGAAGGGATCACATTTACCAGGCAAAGCCAGATTGACAGCTTCCCGATAAATTATCCGGGATGTACCAAGATAGAAGGAGATGTGAGTATAGGAGTCCTGTTTGGCAATACGTCAATCACTAATCTTCTCGGATTGAGCAATTTGACTTATATCTGTGGCAACCTGTATATCGGCTACAATGACTCGCTGCAACGATTTACCGGACTTGAGAATTTAAAAGCTGTTGAGGGGCAACTTTCTATCAGAAAAAACAACTCCCTGACCGACTTAACCGGATTATCAGGATTGAAGATCATTCATGGAGATCTCTCTATTACTTCAAATGACTCACTGAAAAGGATATCCGAATTTGAGAATCTTCTTGTTGTCGGGGGAAACATTGACATTGGGTATAATGATGTTCTCGCCTCCCTTGAAGGATTAGGAGGATTAATAACGATTCCTCATGATATTAAAATCAGTTCCAACGATTCGCTCACTTCCCTGAATGGATTGCCGACGGTCACTTCCGTTGGCGGGGATTTGGAAGTGTCGTTTAACCGAAGCCTTTCAAGCCTCTCCGGATTGGAAAACCTGACGTCCGTTCAGGGGAGATTAACCCTCTCTGGCAATCACAATATCGCGGACCTTTCTCCGCTTTCCAATCTGAATGATGTGGGTGGAAGCTTATTTCTTGGTAATAATGACGGGTTGCTGGATATCCATGGACTGCAAAACCTTGTCACAGTTGGAGAATCGATTGAAATTTCCGGCAACGAATCGTTACCGGACCTTTCAGGATTGGAACACATTTGCCGGATTCCAAAGGATCTTGTCCTTTCCCACACAACCTCCCTGGCCGACCTGACTGGGCTGAACAATGTGGAGTTTATCGGGGGTGATCTTCAAATCTACTGGACACAAAACATGAACGATCTTCATGGGTTGGAAAATGTCGATTCAATTGGTGATGATCTGGTAATTTATTCAAACGAATCACTGCAAAGCCTCCGTGGTCTTGACAATCTATCCTATGTCGGTGGTCAATTGCGGGTTGATTACAATTTAGTATTACCCGATCTCAGCAATTTAAGCCATCTTGCTTCTATCAATGAAGGCATTATCATTCACGGAAATTCCGGCATGCAGAACCTCCATGGCCTGGAAGGAATTTATTCCTTAAACAGTGATCTATCCATTTCCTACAATCCAATCCTGAACAGCCTGTCAGGATTGGATAACCTGGCTTTCCTGTGGGGGACACTCGGTATTGTAAACAACAACTCGCTAAAGACCCTGCAGGGATTTGATGGATTGACTTTCATTCTGGGAGATGTCTATATTCTTAGAGACAGCGTATTGGAAAGTTTAAATGGCCTTGGTAATATACGTTTTGGGCTCATCAGAGACCTTTATATTGAGGACAATCCCAACTTGTCTGAGTGCGCTGTTCCATGTATTTGCCATTATTTAAGAGATCCCAATGGCATGACGGTTATCCTGGGGAATTCTTCAGGCTGTAATTCACAATCCGAGATTATAAAAGAATGCGACACAACCACTATTCACTCTTTCGATCATACTGCTGGTGTTTTCATCTCCCCCAACCCCTTCCACTCCCAGACTACCATTGTCATTGAAAATCTGCCTTTTGGTGAATCCATCAAATTATCCCTTTTTGATTTCATGGGGCGAGAGCTTTTCAGCACTCTGATCACCTTATCTCCATATACATTAGGAAGGAATGGGCTCCCAAACGGAATATACATCTGGAAGATGGTGACTTCGAA
>JAFGNY010000162.1 GCA_016926765.1 Bacteroidales bacterium
TGTTCTGGTATTTGACCGTCTTTGATACCCCGATCATAAAGGCAGAAACCTGGGAAAGGATACTGCGTTTCTGAATCTCACGCATGTCGTCCAGGGAGGCCTCCGGCCGCTGGTAATATTTCCACCAAGGGTAGTCTCCCCCCATAGCCCAGGGCCATTTCTGAACAAAAAGGACATTGGTTCCCAGCGAATCGATATTGGTACGGATAGCAATCTCCATCGAATCAAAGATGGTAAATACAGAGATGATGCAAAAAATCCCAATGGTGATGCCAAGCAGGGAGAGAAGGGTGCGTATCTTATTGACGATGATGGCCTGAAAAGCAAAGATCAAGCTTTCCCTGATAAGTCTAAAAATCAACAACATTGGTTATATATATTTGAAGAAACAATCAGTAAAGGTAATAAATTTACTTTTCAGAACTCCTTGCTCGTTGATGGTACGTCGATTTTTGGTAACATTGCATCCAAACGTGTATAAATAAGTTTGTTGAATATGGTCGACCAGCTAAAAATTAAATCGGTTCTCATTTCAGTCTACTCGAAAGAGGGGATCAGCGATCTGGCGAAGCTTCTGCTCAGTCTCGATGTGGAAATACTCTCTACCGGAGGAACGTACAGCTACCTGAAAAGCCAGGGAATTCCGGCAACACCGATCGAAGAGATCACATCCTATCCATCCATCCTGGGAGGCCGGGTGAAGACGCTTCATCCCAAAATTTTTGGGGGCATTCTGTGGAGACGTGACGAACTGGCCGATGCGGAAGACATCACACGTTATGAAATTCCCTCTGTGGATATGGTGATCGTCGACCTTTATCCGTTTGAGAAAACAGTGGCCAGTACAAATGATGAAACCGAAATCATTGAAAAAATTGATATCGGAGGCATCTCCCTGATCAGAGCTGCAGCGAAAAACTACAAACACGTACTGGTGGTTCCTTCTGCCGGATTTTATTCCAGGGTATCGGAACTTCTGAAGGCATCAAATGGATTTACAACACTGGAAGAACGTAAACTTTTTGCTTCCAGCGCCTTCGAAATCTCGTCGCACTACGATACAGAAATCTTCAGGTTTTTCAACCGGGAATTCAACAAACCGGTATTTAAACAAAGTTTATCAGAACATACTCTTTTACGGTATGGTGAAAATCCACATCAGCCCGGGATATTTTACGGTAACTTGCATGAGATTTTTGACCAGGTTCATGGCAAAGAACTATCTTACAACAACCTTGTTGATATTGAAGCCGCAATCCAGTTGATCGATGAATTCATGGATCCTACTGTGGTGATTATCAAACATACGAATCCCTGTGGCGTTGCAACGCGTAAAAATCTTTCCGACGCATGGAAAGACGCACTTGCCTGTGATCCGGTCTCTGCCTTCGGGGGAATCATCAGCATGAACAGACCTGTTGACCTGGAAAGTGCAAAAGAGATCAATAAACTGTTTTTCGAGATCATTATCGCAGGAGACTATGCGATTGAAGCATTGGAACTGCTTAAGTCTAAGAAAAATAGAATAATTTTGCGCAGGAAACCATACCATTTCGCCGAATGGCAGTTCAAATCCCTTCTTAATGGGGTAATTGAACAGAAAAAAGATCTGAAAACAGAGCAGGAAGAGGAGTTCAGGTATGTGACAAAAAAACACCCCTCTCCTACGGAGATTCCGGATCTGCTATTTGCCAACAGGATTGTTAAACACCTGAAATCCAATACAATCGTTCTGGCAAAGAACCAGCAATTGATTGGTTGTGGCAATGGGCAGACATCCCGGGTGGATGCGCTGAAACAGGCTGTACTGAAAGCAGAAGTGTTTGGGTTTGATACCCAAGGCGCCGTAATGGCTTCCGATGCCTTTTTTCCTTTTGCCGATTCGGTGGAAATTGCCGGCAAAGCGGGGATCAAAGCCGTGATTCAACCGGGTGGATCGATCAGGGACAACGATTCGGTCCAGTACTGTGATGAACATGATATGTCAATGGTTTTCACAGGAATACGTCATTTTAAACATTAAAACGAAGAAATTACTATGGGGTTATTTACAAAGGAGATTGCTATTGACCTGGGTACTGCCAATACGATTATTATTTACAATGATAAAGTGGTGGTTGACGAGCCCTCTATTGTCGCCATGGAAAGAAGCACAGGCAAAATACTTGCCGTAGGTAAGAGAGCTCAGATGATGCATGGAAAGACGCATGAGAATATCAAAACGATCAGGCCACTCCGGGGTGGTGTCATTGCTGATTTTCAGGCCGCAGAACATATGATCAGGGCAATGATCAAGATGATTGAGGTGAGGAAATCCTGGTTTCCTCCCGCACTCAAAATGGTCATCTGTATTCCATCTGGAATAACGGAAGTGGAAGAGCGGGCTGTGAAGGATTCGGCCGAACAGGCCGGGGCCAAAGAGGTCAGATTAATTCATGAACCGATGGCCGCAGCGATCGGAATCGGGATCGATGTGTTGGAACCCATTGGAAACATGGTCATTGATATTGGCGGGGGTACAAGCGAAATAGCCGTTATTGCTTTAGGGGGAATCGTCAACAATAAATCGATCCGGATTGCAGGAGACGAATTTAATTCCGATATCGAGGAATATATGCGGAAACAGCATAATATCAATGTTGGAGAGCGTACTGCCGAACGGATTAAAATTGAGGTAGGAGCCGCCCTCCCCGACATCGATAATCCTCCTGAAGAGTATGCTGTTCATGGCCGTGACCTGTTGACAGGAATCCCTAAGGAGGTCATTGTGAACCATGCTGAAATCGCCCATTCACTTGACAAATCAATCGCTAAAATAGAAGCGGCTGTGTTGAATGCTCTTGAAATGACCCCTCCCGAACTGGCTTCCGATATCTTTGAAACAGGGATTTATCTCACCGGGGGCGGAGCCCTGCTTCGGGGATTGGATAAGCGGTTGCATCTGAAGACGAAATTAAAGGTGTATGTAGCTGAAGACCCATTGAGGGCCGTAGCAAGGGGAACAGGAATTGCCCTGAAAAACTTTGATAAGTTTACCTTCCTGATCAAGTAATAGGTTATATGCGAAATCTCTTTCTTTTCTTCAGGAAACACTATTTCATTTTTCTTTTCCTGGCACTGGAGATGATTTCACTCGTCCTGTTTTTTCGGTTCAATAAATACCAAAATGCTGTGATGTTCAAATGGACCTCCGGCATCTCGGGAGGGATTCATTCTGTATACCGTGATATTTCCGAGTATTTTTCACTGAAGGAAGCAAATTTCATCCTGGGCGAAGAAAATGCCGCACTTCACGCACGGATGCCGGAGGCAATTTACCTTTCTGACACTGCCATGTTTTCACGAAACGACACTCTCTTCCAATCCGAATACCGGTTTATCAATGCCCGGGTAATCAGCAATACGACAAATCAACGGAACAACTTTCTGATGATCAGCAAAGGAAGGCTTCAGGGGGTAGAACCCCATATGGGTGTAATCACCGGAAATAAAATCGTAGGACAGGTTGTGAATGTCTCTTCACATTTCAGCTGGGTTCTCTCTATGCTTCATTCGGAAAGCAAAATATCCGCCAGGTTTATGAAAAATAATCAGATGATCAGTGTAGAATGGCCCGGTGGAGATTACAAAAAGGGTGTCGTCAGGGAAATTCCAAAACATCTTCAGGTAATTCCGGGAGATACGGTAGTGACCAGTGGAAATTCAGAAGTTTTTCCCAATGGCATCCTGATCGGGATCATAGATAACCTGACCATCCGGGACAATGAAAATTTCAACACGGCCACATTGACTTTTTTAACGGATTTTAACAGCCTCGGATACGTGGAGGTGGTTGTAGATATGTTTCGGTCCGAGAAAGAACAACTGAAAGCATCATTCAGAGAATAATGACCAATCTGATCCTGCGAAATAGTGTCCGCTTTGTGTTTTTAGTCCTGTTTCAGGTCCTGATCCTGAATCATATTAACCTGGGGGGCTTTACCAATCCCTATTTTTATATCTATTTCATACTGCTTCTGCCGTTTGCCACCCCCCGATGGCTGATGTTGTTACTGGCTTTTTTCCTGGGAATCTCAATCGATCTCTTCACCAATACTTATGGTTTAAATGCTGCCGCCACCCTCTTTATGGCCTTTTCCCGTCCCTATGTTATTCGTTTAATTTCAAGGGAGCCAGAGGAGACATTTGGTATTCAGCCTTCTCTCAGAAGCGAAGGATTTAAATGGTTCTTTTTTTATTCACTCATCCTTGTACTGCTTCACCATACTACGCTTTTTTATCTGGAGATCTTTCGTTTTACTGAATTTTTCCATACGCTCCTCCGCGTGATCACCAGTACAGCATTTACACTGGTTCTCATCTTCCTCAGTGAGATTATTTTTCATTTCAAGGGCAGGGAGAGATGGTAGGAAAGAAGGCATCCGGAAACCGAAACGAAACAACCCGTCAGATATTAACTAACGGGTTGTGTTCGTCCGGTGAGGTCTCGAGCGGATTCGAACCGCTGTAAACGGTTTTGCAGACCGGCGCCTAGCCACTCGGCCACGAGACCAGTTGGGAAGGCAAAAATAAAAAAAATCAGCGAGTCAGCACACAGGCAATCTGTTTTACCTTTCCCCCTAGAGGTGGATTGACTTTGGAAACGGTTATTTTAAGCGAAGTGATTTCCGGATACGCCGTTGCAATGCCATCCAGGATACGCCTGCCAACATGTTCAAGCAATCTGGATTTCTGCTCCATTTCGTGCCTTACCAAACCATAAACAGACTGGTAATTCACAGTATCTTCCAAATGGTCTGTAACTTCCGCTTTAGCGGTATCCGTTTCCAGTTCAACATCCACTATAAACCGGGATCCGATTACCTGCTCTTCCTGGAAACATCCATGGTAAGCAAAAAACTCCATTCCTTCCAGTATGATTTTACCCATGGCTTCGTTTTCAACGTACGAAAGTAGGAAATTCCCCCGGAACCAGCCCGGCAGTTACTTAAAATTCTGTAAGTTTGCCGATTAATTCGAATTTAGTTCGTAGTGTATGAGCGAAACCCAAACCAGGAAGAATGAGAAACCTGCAAGATCACTCAATTTTATTGAAGAGATCATCGAGGAAGATATCAGGAAAGGTAAAAATGACGGACGTGTACATACACGTTTTCCTCCCGAACCCAACGGATATCTGCATATTGGTCATGCCAAATCGATCTGTCTGAATTTTGGCCTTGCAGAAAAGTATCACGGGATAACCAACCTGCGGTTTGATGATACCAATCCGATTAAAGAAGAGGTGGAGTATGTAGATTCGATTCTGGAAGATGTTCGCTGGCTTGGATTTGACTGGGAAAAACGTCTCTACTATGCCTCCGATTATTTTGAGCAGCTTTTTGAATATGCTGTGATCCTGATAAAAAAAGGAATGGCTTATGTCTGTGACATGCCAGCCGAGGAGATCAGTGCTTCACGGGGCACGCCAACGAGGCCGGGAAAAGAGAGCCCGTTCAGAAACCGGACTGTTGAAGAGAATCTCGCTCTTTTTATGCGGATGCGTGCAGGCGAATTCCCGGATGGCGCCAGGGTGTTGCGTGCGAAAATCGACATGACTTCCCCCAATATGCACATGCGAGACCCAGTTCTATACAGGATCATTCACACCTCTCACCACCGGACTGGAAATAAATGGTGTATCTATCCTATGTATGATTTCGCTCATGGACAGTCAGATTCTATCGAACACATTACCCACTCTATCTGCACCCTTGAATTCGAGGTACACCGTCCTCTTTACGACTGGCTGATTCGGGAAATCGGTATCTATGCTCCCCGGCAAATAGAATTTGCCCGGCTGAATCTCAGCTATACGGTGATGAGCAAGCGAAAACTCCTGGAGCTGGTCAAAGAAAACTATGTCAAAGGCTGGGACGATCCGCGCATGCCTACCATCTCCGGACTGAGAAGACGAGGGTATACACCTGATTCAATCCGCAATTTTGCCGAAATCATTGGCGTGGCAAAGCGCGACAATGTGATCGATGTCAGCCTGTTGGAGTTTTGTATCCGGGAAGACCTGAACAAACGGGCAAACCGGGTGATGGGGGTGATCAACCCGGTGAAGATCATCATTGATAATTACCCTGAGACCCTTGTGGAGGAGATGGAAGCAGCAAATAATCCCGAAAATCCGGACGCCGGAATCCGGAAAGTTCCTTTTACCCGTGAACTTTTTATCGAACGGGAAGATTTCCTGGAAGATCCTCCGAAACAATTTTTCAGACTGGCGCCAGGACGGGAAGTCCGGCTTCGCGCAGCCTATATCATCAAATGTGAAAGGGTGGAAAAAGACTCTGTTACACAGGCAGTCACCGCCATCCATTGTACCTATGATCTCAACACTAAAAGCGGAATGCCCGATAGCAACCGGAAAGTCAAGGGAACCCTTCACTGGGTGTCGGCGCCCCATGCCGTTGAAGTGGATGTGCGCCTCTATGACAGACTATTTGTAGTGCCCGATCCAGATAATGCGGAAGAGGGTAAAAGCTTCAAAGATTACCTGAACCCCGATTCCCTGAAAGAGGTAAAAGGGTACCTGGAGCCATCTATCCGATTGGCCAAATCAGGAGATAGATATCAATTGGAAAGGTTAGGCTATTTTTCAGTGGACCCCGATTCAACCGAAAAACGTCTTGTGATCAACAGAATTGTTCCGCTGAAAGACTCCTGGGCGAAGACGGAGAAAAAAAATTAATTTGTGTAATTTTTCAGACTCTCGTATCTTTGCACCCCAAATTGTCCGATGGTGTAACTGGCAACACGTCTGATTCTGGATCAGAAGAGTCCAGGTTCGAAACCTGGTCGGACAACAGAGGTAATAACACCAGGGTCAACGAACGTATTGACCCTGGTTGTTATTCGAAAGCCTTCAGCCCGGCATCAATCCGGCAAAGAAAATCCTCCTTCCCTATTACCGCCGCAATCTCCGTAATACCCGGTCCTTGGTTGGAGCCAACAACAAGCAACCGCAACGGCATCATTAACTGGCCCATCTTCAGCTTTTTTAGCGAAGTAAAATCCTGGACCAGCCGATGGAGTGTTTCAGGAGTCCATTCAGTTAGCTGTTCGGCTTTCGTTTTGAATTCTGTGATGATCTGTGCGGAATCAGTTTTCCAAACCTTCTCCTTTACCTGTGGATCATAGGTTACAGGGGAAGAATAGAACAAACGTGCATTTTCCTGAAGATCGGGGATCAGGGTAATCCGGTCCTTGATCAGTGACACAACCTGCAGGGCATAATTCATATCGGTGATGGAGTGACAGGATGATGAAGCGATGGAGTCAGAACCATCGGCCGCTGATTTTTTCCTGTCCAATGACCACTGAACAAGCATCTTCGCCAATGCCTCATCGGGAAGCCTGGTGATATACTGATGGTTAAACCACCTTGCCTTTTCGGGATCAAATTTTGAACCACCTTTATGAATACGCTCCAGAGAAAAAAGATTGATCAGCTCTTCAAGGGTAAAAAGTTCCTGTTCGATGCCGGGATTCCATCCAAGGAGCGCTAACATATTGATAAATGCCTCCGGGAGATACCCATCTTCACGGTATCCCCTATAGACATCCTTGGAAACAGGATCTATCCACTGCAGTGGAAATACCGGAAATCCAAGTCGATCCCCGTCCCGTTTACTCAGCTTTCCATGACCATCGGGTTTAAGAATAAGCGGAAGGTGGGCGAAAAGGGGCATCTCCTTTTCCCAACCGAAAAAGCGGTAAAGCAATTGATGCATGGGAGCTGAAGGAAGCCACTCCTCACCCCGGATTACATGGGAAATTTTCATCAGGAAATCGTCCACAACATTCGCGAGGTGGTAGGTTGGAAGCCCATCGGATTTGAATAACACCTTATCATCCAGGTTATCCGTATGAAAAACGACCTCCCCGCGAATCAGGTCATGAAAAACCACCTCCTGGTTTTCCGGAATCAGGATCCGTATCACATAGGGCACTCCTTCGGCTAATCTCACGCTGACATCTTCGGGTGTTAAGGTGAGGCTATTTTGAAGCAGCCTGCGAGTTTTAGCATTGTATTGAAACTGACCCATCCGCTTTTTCTGGTATTGGTCACGGAGTGTATCCAGGGCTTCGGGGGTATCAAATGCGTAATAGGCAAATCCGCGGTCCAAAAGAGTCTGAACATGGCGCACATAGATCTCAGTACGTTCCGATTGCCTGTAAGGTGCGAAAGCCCCCCCACGGGTTATCCCCTCGTTTGCAACAAGACCACACCAGGCAAGAGATTCGAGAATATATTTTTCTGCACCAGGAACAAAACGGCTTTGATCCGTGTCTTCAATACGAAGAACAAATGTTCCATGATTTTTTTTTGCAAAGAGAAAATTATACAGTGCCGTTCTGACGCCGCCTAAATGGAGCGGACCTGTGGGACTTGGCGCAAATCTAACTCGGACTTGTTTTTCGTTCATGAGTCATTCGGTGATTAAATCGTGGGGTAATACTGAACTTTTGGAAGGATAAAATACATTATCTGAGAAAGTGTTTCGGCCACCGTACAGGTATCTGTATCAAGAATAAGATCGGGATGTTCTGGTTCCTCGAAAGGGGAATCGATGCCGGTAAACTCTTTGATCAAGCCTTGCCGTGCTTTAAAATAAAACCCTTTGACATCCCGCTTCTCGCACAAAGAAAGAGGTGCTTTGACAAACACTTCGATAAATTTATCAGATCCGATAATGGTACGGGCCAGTTGCCGAATTGCATTTGTCGGACTGATAAAACAGTTGATGGTAATAATTCCGGAATGGTTAAATAAGGCGTTGACCTCGGCAATGCGACGGATATTTTCAGTACGGTCTTCTTCACTGTATGCCAAATCTTTGTTGAGGCCAAGCCGCACATCATCCCCATCAAGAAGCTGAATAAAAAAGTTGCGTCGAAAAAGTTCTTTCTCCAATGCAAGACCAAGGGTAGTTTTTCCCGCACCGGATAAGCCCGTCATCCAGATGGATTTCGCTGATTGGTTTAAACGGATCTCCTTTTGGCATTGAGAGATTTTGGAAGTTAAATACGAGTCGCCCATAAAGAGTGGTTTGAAGGGTACAAAAATAGGATAATTCCTAACTTTGTAACGTTGAAATAATCCAATTTTCAAGACGTTAGTAAGATGAAGGAGAGGAAGAAAATGGAACCCGAACAGGTATTGATTGTCAAGCTGGATCAGTTTATCAGGAAATTTTACACAAACCGAATGATCCGTGGCGGGTTATTGATGCTGGGGATCATTGCGGGTAGTTACCTGTTGTTTGTCGTGCTGGAAACGATGTTTCACTTTAATACAGCAGTTAGAACAATAGTATTCTATCTGTATCTTGGGATTGTTGGGATAACCATGTATTTATGGATTGTCAGGCCACTCCTCTCCTACCTGCATCTGGGAAAAAGAATTTCACACGAAGAGGCCGCAATCATCATCGGACAGCATTTTTCCGAAATAGAGGATAAATTGCTGAATGCACTTCAGTTAATTCTGTTGAAGGATAATTCGGAAGCAGAAGTAGAGCTTCTTGCTGCTTCCATCGACCAGAAGATACAAAACCTCAGAGTTTTCCAGTTTAACCGAAGTATTGATTATAAAGGAAATTTACGATACCTGAAAGTGGCTGTTCCCCCAATCGGTATCATTCTTCTGGCACTCCTTATAGCTCCGGCATTTATTTCAGAACCTACAAAACGAATTGTAGATTACTCAACGGCATATGAAATTCCTTTTCCCTATACTGTGAAAATAGACAATACGGAATTAACCGCATTTCAACAGGAGGATTTTGAACTTAGGGTTACAGTATCGGGAGAAGAGATCCCCGCGGAGCTCTATATCAAAACGGACGGATATACCTATCGGATGAATGGATACTCGTCCACGAAATTTAATTTTCTTTTTAAATCCTTACAACGGGAAACTTCCTTCCGCATTTCTGCAAATCGATATTTAAGTCAGGAATACCTGATTAAAGTCTTTCCCAGGCCAACGATCCTCTCTTTTAAAGTGATTTTAACCTTTCCTTCCTATACTGGAAAGAAAAGCGAGGAAATGGAAAACGTTGGAGATCTTGCTGTTTTAAAAGGAACCACGATAGAATGGCAGTGGGAAACAAAGGATGTTGAGCAATTAACATTGAGGTTCATGGATAGGGCAATTACACTAACGGAGAGTCAAAAGGATTTGTATATTTATCAGGAACGATGTATGTGTTCCGGGACTTACTGCGTCAAACCTGAGAATGCATTTCGCACAGGCTACGATTCTCTGGATTATAAAATCACGTGCCTGGAAGATGGGTATCCATTTATAGTGACCGAAATAACTACTGAAAAGGATATTGAATCTGGTTATTTTTTCAGTGGTACCATTAAGGATGATTATGGCTTCAGCAGGCTTGAATTTCATTATCAGGTTCAGTACGGCAGCGATAGGTCGAAAAAAGAGGACAATGTTGTAAGACTACCTGTAGATCAGGAGAATACGGAAGCATTGTTTTATTATTCTTTCGATGTAAATGATTATATAAAAACCCCGGGTGGAAAAATGAGTTATTATTTTGAGATATGGGATAATGATGGGATCAACGGGCCAAAAGCTACGAGATCAGAAATCCGGGAAATAGAGACATTAACAGTCGAGAAAATCGCTGAAAATACAACGGAGAGGGAGAGGCTGATCCGGGAAAATATGGAATCAGCTAGGGATGAAACCAGGAGGTTGGAAAAAACAATTGATCAGATGAACCGTAAGCTAATGGAAAAGCAGACACTGGATTGGCAGGAAAAAAGGAAGATAGAGGAGATGATACAGAAGAATGAGGAGATGCTGGAGACTATTGAAAAGGTGAAGGAAGAAAACAAAAATAATATCAGGCAGGAGGAACAATTTTTAAAAACAACACAAGCTGTGATTGAAAAGCAGAAGCGCCTTAGCGAATTGATGGAGGAGCTGATGACCGATGAGATGAAGAAAACACTGGAAGAGTTAAAGAAGTTGTTAGACCAGGTGGATAAGACAAAACTTAAAGAAATGATGGATGAGTTGAAATTGACATCCCATGAAATGGAACAGCAATTGGACCGTACTCTTGAGTTGTTCAAACAAATTGAGTTTGAAAGAAAACTGGAGGAAACCATTGAAGCAATCAGAAAAATAGCGGAGGAGCAAGAAAAACTCGTGGAAAAAACCAGGCAGGAAGAACAACCATCAGAGGAAAGCAAGAGAGAGCAGAAAGAGCTGAACAAGAAATTTGATTCTGTCCACAATGAATTAGCGGAATTAAGTAAGATGGAAAAGGAACTTGAACAAAAAATTGGAATAGAAAGTACTGAATCACAGCAGGATAGTATTAAAAACACCTTAAGCGAAGCGGCAGAAAACCTGAAGAATGAGGAAATGCAAAAAGCAATTAAAAACCAGAAAAATGCAGCAGATCAATTGAAGCAACTGGCAAGCGACCTGGAGATGATGCAACAGAATTCGGAGATTGAACAATTAGCAGAAGATCTTCATCTGATTCGTCAGATTCTGGAAAACCTGATAACGATTTCTTTTACTCAGGAAGAATTAATTGGCAGAACAAGAGCGATCAACAGGAATGATCCGAGATTTCAAGAAATAATTTCGGAGCAAAATCAGTTGAACGAAAACCTGCAACCTGTGACGGATTCGCTGGTAGCCATTGGGAAAAGACAACTGTTAATCCAGCCCATTATTACCAGGGAACTCAATACGATTCATCGTAATATCAGGGAGACTGTTGACGCATTGACAGAAAAAAACATCCCTGCAGCGCTTACAAAACAACAATATTCAATGACATCCCTAAACAATCTGGCCGTGCTGCTTAATGAAGCGATGGAACAAATGAACCGGAATATGAATATGAGTATGCAGGGAGGAATGAGTAAACAGTGTCAGAATCCTGCCATGGGAAAAGGAAAGAAAAACATGAAAAACCTTAGACAAATGCAACAACAACTATCTGAACAGATGGAAAAAATTCGAAAAGGACTGCAGGAGCAAAAGGAGGGAAATAGAAGAAAAGGGGAAAAAGGAGAACAGGGAAAAACAGGAGAGGGCGGATTGAATGAAGAGATAGCAAGATTGGCAGCTGAGCAGGAAGCGATCAGGGAGGAGCTGAAAAGGTATGAACAATTTTTGAAGGAACAAGGAGATTTGGACCAGAGTAATTTACTGAAAGCAATGGAAGAGATGGATGAAAACCAGCGCGATTTGATCAATAAACAGATCACCAGGGAGTCCTTGTTAAGACAGCAGCAGATACTGACAAGGCTGCTTGAATCTGAAAAAGCAGAGCAGGTCCGGGAACAGCAGGAGAAAAGGGAAGCTGAAGAGGCAAAAAATCAAAAATATAGTAACCCGGATCTAAAATTAGAGTATAACAATTACTCTGGAAGAGGAACGGATATGCTAAAATATAAAACGCTGCCGGTAAACCTCTATTATAAGAATAGGTCAATGAAATACTTAATACAAATTAATCAGTAGAATGACAGTAAAAACTGGAATTGTTTCGATTCGGTCACTGAAAGAGATAAACCGAGTGGAACGTTTTATTGAAGAAATCCTGGATTATCATAATATACCGGGAGAGTATTTCGGGAATATATTGTTGGCTGTGACAGAGGCTGCAACCCTTTCTTTGAAGAACGGGGAAGAGGTAACGATTGCCATGTCGAAAAGCCGGAAGGGAATTGCTTTTAGTCTTACAAGGAACCATATAGCTGATATTGAACTTGATGAACTGGATCGGGCGATCGCACAGCATGCGTTCGCCAGGGAGACGTTTATCATTCGATCACTTGCAGATGAAGCAGAATTTATAAAAGAGGGGAATATTATCCTTTTGCAATTTTATATAACGGGAGTAAATCTGGAGCGATCGCTTTTACGTTCGGACAAACTGAAGAGTTACCTTGCACGCAAGGAAAAGGTTGTAGATCGAAATGAGGGATAATACCATTCAGTTTTTTACTGAAGATATCACCTATCAGATAAAGAGGAAAGAGATTCTTCGCAGGGGGATTATCAAACTGATTACTGAGAAAGGATTTCAGGTAGGTGATATCAATATTATTTTCTGCAGTGACCGGTTTTTAAAAAGAATGAATAAGCGGTATCTTAATCATGATTATTATACCGACGTGGTAGCGTTCGATCTTTCTGAAAAGACCGAAATAATTTCGGGCGATATTTTTATTTCACTCGACCGAATAAGAGAGAATGCAAGAATATACCATGTTTCAGTGATAGAGGAGACGGCCAGGATTATTTGTCATGGAATTCTTCACCTTTCCGGAATGACGGATTCTACCGAAGAGTTGAAACTTGAAATGAAAGTAGAGGAAGATAAGTTTCTATCAAACCTTTATAGTGTCTGATTACCAAGACTTAAAGATAAATTGTTCCACGTGAAACATCAACCAGGCACAAACCATGAATTTGATGTCATTGTAATTGGCGCCGGCCATGCAGGATGTGAAGCTGCTGCAGCAGCGGCAAACCTGGGCTCGAACGTTTTGTTAATCACGATGAACATGATGAACATGGCACAGATGTCTTGCAATCCTTCCATCGGCGGGATTGCGAAGGGACAAATTGTGAGGGAAATTGATGCGTTGGGAGGATTGACAGGTGAGATTACCGATGCGACAATGATCCAATATCGAATGCTTAATCTATCCAAAGGACCAGCAATGTGGAGCCCACGGGCGCAGAATGACCGAATGCTTTT
Source organism: Bacteroidales bacterium (assembly GCA_016926765.1). Taxonomy (GTDB): domain Bacteria; phylum Bacteroidota; class Bacteroidia; order Bacteroidales; family FEN-979; genus QYOJ01. The sequence goes on from JAFGNY010000162.1 coordinate 13,812, forward strand.
TTCTGTAGAATGGAGAGCAAGACTGGAAAAGATCCGGAAGCTCAATTTCTGGCAGGATTCAGTGACGGAAATTCTGGTAGATAACGACAAAGTGAAAGGGGTGAAAACGGCCTTGGGAATGGTATTTTATACAAGATCCATCGTTTTAGCTAACGGAACATTTCTTAATGGTATCATTCATATTGGAGAGAAACACTTTCAGGGAGGACGAATAGGGGAGAGCGCATCGATGAACTTAACGGAAAGCCTGAGAAGTTATGGGATGGAAGCGAACAGGATGAAAACCGGGACCCCGGTAAGAGTAGATGGAAGAAGCCTCGATTTTTCGGAAATGACAGAGCAAAAAGGTGATGAAATACCAGGAAAATTTTCGTTTCTCAATACACCTACATTATCGAAGCAACGAAGTTGTTATCTTACCTTTACATCAGGGGAAGTACATGATATCCTTCGAACAGGATTTGACAAATCACCATTATTTACTGGCAGAATCAAAGGTACAGGACCAAGATACTGTCCATCGATAGAGGATAAAATTGAACGGTTTGCAGATAAGGAGAGGCATCAGCTATTTATTGAACCTGAGGGATGGGATACTGTGGAGTACTATGTAAACGGATTTAGTTCATCATTGCCGGAAGAGATTCAGTTTACTGCATTACGCAAAGTAAAAGGTTTTAGAAATGCCCGTTTTTTCAGACCTGGATATGCCATTGAATACGACTATTTTCCACCACATCAGCTTCATTTCTCATTGGAATCAAAAGTGATTGAAAACCTATATTTGGCTGGTCAGATCAATGGAACTACTGGGTATGAAGAGGCTGCCGCACAAGGCTTAATTGCAGGAATAAATGCCCATTTGAAATTACGCGGAGAAAAACCCTTTATTCTGAAAAGATCCGAAGCATATATTGGTGTTCTTATCGACGATTTGATCACCAAAGGAACCGAAGAACCTTATCGAATGTTTACTTCGAGGGCAGAGTACAGAATTCTTTTACGACAGGATAATGCTGATTTGCGGCTGACAAAAAAGGCGCATAATCTTGGTTTAGCATCGGATAAGCGATTAGAAAACCTTAACAGAAAATATGATTCCATTGAGCGAATTATTAAA
>JAFGNY010000163.1 GCA_016926765.1 Bacteroidales bacterium
CATGAATCACTATATTTATAAGGATGGCAATGGCTGGTTGATCACTGCTTCCTATTCCCGTAAAAACTTCGGGCTGACTGCCAAGACGAAATGGATTGATAACATGAGTTACAAATCCGACCGAACGGTAACCAACAATGCATTGGACATCAATTACCTCCCTTCCATTACAAAAGAACATACCTACTTCCTGGCTGCCATGTATCCTTATGCCACCCAGGCAACCGGTGAAGTAGGCGGATCGGCCGAACTGATCTTCTCGCTGCCCAAGAAGTCCAAACTCGGAGGAAAATACGGAATGACCTTTACGATCAATTTTTCTCAGGTAAACAATATCAAGCGGGAGAAGGTGAATGATACAACAGCTATCAACATGCCCGGCACCCTGGGATATAAATCGTCACCCTTTTCCGTGGACTGGAAAGATGTATTTTATCAGGACGTGAACATTGAGATCACCAAGAAGTTCAGTAAAAAATGGAAAGGGATCTTCGCATACTATTACCAGACGTATAATAAAGATGTGATTGAAGGGCACCTGGATGAGTACGGAACGGTTTATGCCAATATCGGTGTTGTTGACCTTACCTGGAACATCACAAACAAATATTCACTTCGGGGAGAACTGCAGGGATTGTGGACCGGACAAGATAAAGGCGACTGGCTTGCAGGGATGCTTGAACTGACCATTTCGCCAAAATGGTTTGTCTCCGTCAGCGACCAGTGGAATATGGGCAATCCCGTTGCAGCGCTTCAGTTGCATTATTACAACATCTCGGCAGGATTTATTTACAATACGACACGGATCGCGCTCTCCTACGGTCGTCAGCGTGAAGGGATCGTATGCGTGGGCGGGGTATGCCGGTATGTGCCTGAATCGACAGGATTTACATTGACGATTAATAGTAGTTTTTAACCAGAGAAATGCAGGAATGCAAGAATGTGGGAAAGAAGAAAATTCAGAAAATTGCAGAATATGAAAGTTCGGATTGTTGTTTTGGCTTTTGGTATTGCAGGCATGCTATTCACTTCCTGCGATAAGCTGGAGGCGCCCTATGCCACGGCGAAAGAGATCACGGTGGATTCAACCAAGCGAACGGTTTTACTGGAAGATTACACCGGGATGAAATGTGTGAACTGTCCGGCTGCCACCGCTCGTGCCGAAGCCCTTGCAGAACTCTACAAAGGGCAGGTGATCCTGATAGCAGTTCATGCCGGGTATTTTTCAGTACCCGATGCTTCTGGTCATTATACCACAGATTACCGCACCGCAGAAGGAGTTGCCTGGTTCAACGACTTTCAGTTGATCTCCAATCCGATGGGGATGGTCAACCGGAAGCCATTTAACGGAAAACTGCCTATCGGGGCAGGCTCATGGGCCGACGCTGTGAGTCTTGCTGTCAAAGATAACAAGGTGGCATCTCTCTCCATCCATACAGACTATACACAAGGTACCCGAAACCATCTCTCAACAACCATTGACACAAAATTTCTTGAACCTCTTACCGGAACCTACAACCTCACCGTCTGTATCCTGGAAGACAGTATCATTGGCTGGCAGAAAAACAACGATACCGCGGTAGGGCCGATTCCCGACATCGAGAACTATGTATTCAACAATATGCTGAGAGCAGTACTCAACGGGACCTACGGAGAGCAACTGACCACTTCCGTTGACACCACCCAAACCTATTCCAAAACCTATGTCTTCACTCTGAGTGATTCGTGGGATCCCACTCATCTCTCGCTGGTGGCATTTGTCTCCAATGCCGATACCAAAGAGGTTATCCAGTCGGCGAAAGAAGAGGTGATCGAATAGAAAGGCGACCCGGCGGGAAATACAATGTAGGGGCGACCCGCCGGGTCGCCCCTACATTTTATGGGTGTGGGTTATTTGTTTACGACAATTTTTCCTGTCCAGGTTCCTTGTTCACCCTGAACGGTCATGATGTACACTCCGTTTGGCAGGGTTGGCAGGGAGATGGTTTTGTCAAGTTTATTCAGCACCGTCACGGCATCTTCCTGATAAACCAGGGTCCCCATGGTGTTGAATACTTTTAGGTTGAAGCGTTCTTCTTCAGCCACACTCATTCTCAGGATAAAAGTGCCCTTGTTGGGGTTAGGCAGAAGCAGACACTGCAGTGAAGTGTTCCCATCGGATAATCCGGTAATGTTGTCAACCTGGATATAATCCGTCTTCGTCATGGTATTGGTATTGATCCCGTCGCTCACGGTAAGCGTCACATCGTATGTCCCGGGAGTTTCATAGAACACAACCGGTTCCGGATCGGTGGATGTGGCCGGAGTTCCGCCGGGGAAGGTCCAGTCGTATGAGACAACGCCACCGGTGGAGAAGTCGTAGAAGTTCACACTCTCCTCAACAATGATACTGGTGGGATATCCTGCGAAATTGGCTGCCAGCGCCGGGATATCGATTCCGAAGAAGGTAAGGTACTCCACCATCAGGTTTTGCTTCGTTGAGGGAAGAGTGCCATCTTCAAGGCCTCCGAACTCAAACGACTTCCCAATGGTTTTGAAGAATCCGCCATCATAGGCAACGGCATTGAAATAGGCCGGATTCAGGTTTTTAAATATCTGAAATCCAGTTCCTTCGCTAACGATCCGGTCAATAAATTTATTGTCGCCAACATAGCTGAACGACATCCCTTCGGTAAATGTCCCGTTTTGTCCCTCGATTGTTCCAAGGTCGTCGCTGCCATCAGCCACGCCAAGGATGTGGAAATAGGGATGAACTGGGGTTTGCGGGTCATATTTCCAGGTATCGCCTCCTTCCATATAGGCTCTTCCGCCGTTATCCAGGAAGTTTTTCATCCGGGTGCCTTCGGTGGTGGTCAGGGCATGTTTATCGGGGTAGATTCCCAGACAAACGAAGACGGAAATATATCCCGACATATCGGCAGGCACTGTTTCGAGGTATTCAGTCATCAGTCCCAATCCGGCAGCAGAGCCGACAAGTTCCGGTCCTGAATTCGCATTCCCGTCAAGATCGATCACCAGGATTGGTGTCCTTCCGATCACCAGGTTAAAGGTAGCCACTTTCTCCAGTCCACGGTCAGCGGAAATCTCCAGCATAAAGGGCGCCATCTGTCCTTCGGGAGCCGACGGATCAACTGTTACGCTAAAGAGCTGGGAGTTGGATTCTCCTGCAGCCAGGTCGCCAAAATTTTTGGAATCGGATACAATCGTCACATAAGGACTGATGGAGATCAGGTTCCCGGTCACAGTGTATGCTTCGGAAGAGCCGTAGTTGATCAGGGTTAGGTTGAGATCAACGGCTTCTCCCGGATCCAGTCTGCCGTTGTTGTTCCCAGCCTGGTCCTGAACAAGGTAACTTGAAAGGGTCAGGTTTGGAGCATGCGCCATGATACTGAACTGGGACGTCCAGCTATCGGAACCATCTACACTGTTCATCTCAAATTCAATGGTGGTACCATCAGAGATGTTACTTGAGACATGGAAATAATAGCCATCTGCGATCTCTTTGACCTCACCGGGAGCGACCACGCCATAATCCTCGGTATCATCTGTTTGATTGATAAAGGGATTGGTGGTTGTGACATCTACAATAAGGTCAGTAGTAGCTTCCACTCCGAGGTTCTTGAGAGCAACCCCGAGGTAAATATCTTCGCCATAATCCACCAGTTGGTCGTTGTTCCACGCCTGATCGTTAACCGTGTTACTTATATATTGAATATACGGGCCATTGGGTGTGATAACCATCAGGTCGGCGATGTAAGGGATATAATTGTAAGCGGTGACCACCAGCCGAACGGTATCAGCCGGATTGGTCAGTGCGGCGAAGGCAAGGTCGATGCTGCCGCCTGCTATCAGTCCGGTAGCCAGGATCTCTCCATTCATGGAAGCCGTAGCACGTGCTCCTTCCACATTGCAGTTGACCGTAAGGGAAGTCGAACCGACAAACAGCGTTGGATCGTGTGAGACCGTCATGGTGCCCGGGTTATCGGTACGGACAAACACCGAAGGATCTCCGAATACCGTCCATGTGTCGGTCATTTCATTGCCGCCGCTTCCATAGGTATCATTCATTTTAAAACAGCCATTGATCGTAATGCCGGCAAAGGTTCGTTTGATGTTGCCCGTATAGCTTTCAACGAGGATATCTACCATCTCATCCTGGCCCTCCATTGGAGGATTCCAGCTCTGGTTGATCGTGGAGCCCAGAAAAGCGATCGCCCCTGTGGGTTCATCATTGTCGGTGGCACGAAGCCAGGCTTCAGCAAAACAGGTGGCATTCACGAAATCCCCGTTTATACAGGCTACCGAAAAGATAAAAGGAAGTTTGTCGGTATTGGTTAGGCTATTCACATTGTTGTTGTTGAAACCGGAAGTTCCCCATGAAGTGGTGCTTCCGTGACCACAATAGACAATTAATGATGCCCCGTCGTTCACGTCAGTGGCCACCTGTGTGGGAGATGGATTGCCGGGAGCATCATTGCCTCCCTGGGATCCGTCAAAGAGTTCATAGTTTAAGGTGTAGGTATAGCCCATACAATCGGTTTGCATATTCCTGACATGCTGGTAGTCGTATTCGTTGTCGTCGCCAGGCCCCTGATCAGAAGCGATCCCGATTACAGAAGTATACCAGTCGTCTGTCACCAATTGAGGATCCTTTTCATAATTAACGCTCCGGATGACCTGAGTCTCTACCTGGCTAACCGATTCGGCGGAGAAACGTCCGACAAAGAGTTCCTGGTAATGATCACTGCCTGTGATATAGCCATAGGCATTATCGGACGGGCCTCCAAGACCTCCTCCTGTATTGGTCGGAATCTGGGGTCCGTCACCAACCAGAAGGACATAGGACAGTCCATTTGTATTGTAGTAATCAGCAATGTAACTCTTGATCGCCGCAGCCGAGGCGCCGATAGTTGATACATCCACCATCTCAACCGGGAAGCCGATTGAAGTTTTCCATTCAACATAGGGCTGCATGGCATCCATGAAAGCACCGTAACTGATGATCAGCATATTCCCGTACTCTTCCAGAGGAGTGTAGGTGAGTGCGTCGAAGTTCTCAAACTCGTTGGCGTAAATCTGCGCCCATTCCTCTTCGATCCTGATCTCACGGTCTTTCCGAACGAGAGGGTTGGTACCGTTTTCGTTTTCCCTGACCAATTCCACCGTTACCTCGTTGTAGACCCGCAGGACTTTGGTCACCGGGTTATACTGAAATGGTGAAACCAGAACCGTTTGTCCCCGAAGATCCCTGAGAATAAATGGTTCACGGGTGGAGACAATTTCACCCGGATAAAACTGATCGGTTGAATACGCCGCCCCATAAGTATAAGGGACAGTTGCTGGATCAACCGTACGAAGAAGATTCCCTTTTGAGGGAGCTATCTCCATATTGGGAAAATCAGTATAGCTGGATGCAATCACCCGGGCGGCCATCCCTGCCAGGTCGGGAATGATGAGGCTTGATGTGAGCTTTGGTAGATCCGGAGCGCCTTCTTCCAGAAGGGGTGTTCCCTCTTCCACAGTCGGGATAAACGCAATTCCGTGAGGAGTTTCCACCTGGTTCAGGAAGAAACCTCCCAATGTGAAGGTGATAGTCGATTGGTCGATGGTGGAGCTGGTCAGCGAAATGTTAGCCGGAACCGGCGTGTTGGACCTGATCTCTACCCAATTACCGCTCATACCGGCAATACTGAAAGCCAGTATCAGAATACTTGCTAAAATGTTTCTCATTTTGGTTTGGTTCTGGTTTTTATTGTATCGGTGATGTTATCTCGTTAAAATGATTTTCCTGACAACCATGTA
>JAFGNY010000164.1 GCA_016926765.1 Bacteroidales bacterium
CATTGATCAGGTTTTCGCTCCATTGAACGGCATAGGAAGAGTCGATATGCCAGGCATTTCCGGCAACAGGTCGTGTAACTTCAAGATAATACGGAAAATAAACAGGAACCGATCCCGACAGATCAGATAATGCCGGAGAGCCATCACGGGAAATTTTGATTTTAAACCAATACTCAAGCGGGAATCCGGAAGGGACACCCCAAAGAAATTCACCGTCGCTGGGAGTTGAAGGGGTGATCACGCTGTATAGAGTGTCGGCATGGAATAACTCAATTTTCACATGTTCAGGAATGTTATCATTCCAGGTGATGGTAGCGGTATCGCTCATCCGGAAAGCGCCAGGGCCTGTATAATCAATGAAATCTGCAGGAGTGATCTCAAACTCCGGACTGAAATCGAAGATAGCGGGATCAGATACGGAAGTGACTTTTGCCTGGTAATCCGTGCCGGCAGTCAGACTGGTTGGTACTGTGAAAGTCAAGCTGCTGTTTAAGTTGAATGCACTTAAAATGACTGCCTGTACACCTCCTTTATACAAATGAACCGTAACGGCTCCGCTTATGTTATCATCCCAGGTGATGGTATGTTGAGTTCCCATTTTCCAGACAGAATCTGCCGTTGGAGAGGTAACAGATATAAAACTACCGGATGTGTTATAGATCTCAAAAGGATCGGAAATATCAAAAATTCCCGGATTGCTGACACTGAGGATCTTGATATTATAATTGGTTCCGGGAACTGTGGTAGTCGGAACTACCCAGGAGTACCACCCGTCACTATAGGTAGAATGGGTGATCGTATCGGAGATCCCCATCCCGTACTTCTGAAGTATGATGATCACATTTTCCGGGATGTTGTCATCCCAATAAATATTTTTCTTGGATCCGGCCTCCCATTGTGCCCCTAAGGATGGCGTGGTCACCAGGATGAAATTCCCCTGGGAGATGGTAAAATCATCGCTTGCATCCTGGATAGTAGGGTAATCTACTGACCTGACAATCAAGTAGTAATCATTTGAAGGAGTATAGGTCTGCGGGATGAACCAGGTATATGAACCTGTGCTGGGAATCCCCGAAGCAAGAGTAGCTATGAATCCGGGAGAAGCATTTCTCCTGTATAAATAGATGTTCACATTTCCGCTCAGATTATCTGTCCAGGTGATGGTCTGGGTGGTGGCCGTCGGCCAGGAGGTTACCGCTGTCGGACTGGTCACCTGGATCTGGGGTGGAGCCACAATGGAAAAGAAATTGCTCAAGCTGACCACAGCAGGGTACTGCACACTGCTAAGCCTGATCTTGTACTGATCGTGAATGGTCATACCGGAAGGGATTGCCCAGGAGTATGGTGGATAGGTCCCGTTATGAATCAGAGTACTCTGATGAGGAGACTGTGAATAGTCAATCAATTCAATCTTAATCCCGCTGGGCACATTGGTTGTCCAGTTGATGTTGTAACTCTGTCCGGCCTGCCAGGCGGCATTAGGCGCCGGAGCGGAAACGGTTATAACACGTGCCGGAATGATGGAAAAGAAATCACTGTAGTCGGCTACCGTCGTATCGGTTAACATGTGTACCCTGATCCGGTAATTCACCCCGGGAGAAAGCGTATCGGAAACGGTAAGCATATAGGAGCCATCGCTCTCTGTGCTATCGCTCACACTACTGTGGTAAGTTGTTCCCCGGTATAAGCTGATGGCTGCTTTTTCAGAAAAATTATCCGTCCATTCAATATAATAGGGTTTCCCGACTTCCCACTCCTCACTCTGCGCCGGAGCAGTCACGGCAATCCGTTTCCGGATCTCAAAATAAAAAACGCCGTCCAGGATCTGGGGGTTTACGGTTCCTTTCACGACAACCGAATAGAGGATCCCGGGTTCAAGGTTATCGGGTATTAGCCAGTCGAACTCCCCATCGTTGGGAGTGGATGCGGCTAACACCAGGGTATCGCCGGGATCCCAGTCGTCCCAGCGCTGCAGGATGATCCGGAAATTTTCACTGGCATTCGAAGTCCACCGGATGGATAGTGTGTTTCCGGGATGAAATTGCTGATTGCTTTGTGGCAGGGTGACATCCATCGTCGGTTTCGGCCCAATGGTAAAGTGATCGCTGTGCACCAGGAGTTGAGGATCTCCCCATTTATATCCTTCGAGGTAGTAGGTTCCTTCCATAGCTGCTGGGATCAGCCATTCACAGGAATTCTCCGTAGTATTCAGGACCACCTGTCCGCTGACCGGAGCAGTCGATGGACCGGAAACCTTCCTGTATTTCACTGAAAACGTGGGGGATGTATTTTCATTGTAATCCCAGGAAACCGTATGATGCAGATTGGCCTGCCAATTGGTCCCGGAAACAGGAGAAGTAAACACCATAAACTCCCCGTGCCGGACATAAAAAGGAATCTTGTCTGAGAAAAACCTGTACTTCGCATTGTCTCCATAGGTTCCGTAGAGGATGATCTCCACCGCTGCCGTTCCGGAATCAGCCAGGGAAACATTCGGCGAATCAAACTGATGCATATAGATGTTTTGTCCCGGCTGATTTGTGGTAAATATCGTATCGTAATTTAATTCGTTATGGCCTGTGACTGTATTCTCATAGTTTTCCTGAAAAATGACGATCATGGCATGTTGCATATCAGCAGCACGCCCCTCCGACAACCAGGCGATGGGCACTGGTGTCTTCGAAGCCACCGTACTCCCGGCAACGGGATTCACCACGGTGACCTTGTGAGGAGGGATGATCTTCCAGACGATTCCCTGATTGTAATTGTAAGGTCCGGGATCATCGGGAGGATTGCAGTCTTCCAGATGAAACCATCCGTTATCGCCACCAGACCATCCCCAATTGATATGAAACCAGCCCATCCAGCCATTGGAAAGCCCGTAATATCCATCCATGATGAAAATGTGCCAGTCAAAAATATTATACTCCTCGTATCCGTCTATGATAACCGGGCATCCATTCTCCAGGCTGTTCTTGATGGTATATTCAAATCCTCCTTTTTTCCCGGCGTTGGGAATATCATCGTACCGGGCGCTGCGAAAGCTAAATGCCGACTGAAACGCATTATCTATCTCCCAGGGCACTGTTGGGGAAAATTCAGTCGAATAGCCTGTGCCGGCCGCGTCTCCGCAGTCGGCAATAAGCTCTGCGAGTTGCGAATTGTAATCTGAATGTTCTTCGACCATCTGACTCCAGTCATACTGATCCGTATGTTCATGATATCGCAGGACCTGTGCCATGGCAATGGGTCCGCATCCTGCAAGGGATCGGCCCATCGTTGGAAAAATGGGGCAGTGTGCATTGTAAGGATACCGTTGCCCCCATTTCGTAACAATCAAGGGAGGGATGGAGTCCCAGTCAATCGTGGCAGCAGCACCAGCTTCATCGTTTTCTAACAAATTATTCTCCATATAGTTCCACTTACGAAGGGCCTGGTTGTCAATCGCAGCCCCATCGCGTTCGGCTGCCTCAACGACCCGGTTGATCGAATGTGCCCAGTTCCGGAGGAAGGCTTTCATGGCCCGGGGCATGTCTGTGGTGTCGAACGGGTCGGTCAGGGAAAACCCGATGACCGGAGTGACCAGCCTTGTACCGGAAACCAAAACATAACCTGGACGGTCGGCAAACTCAACGACATAATAGGCTGGTTGGTCTCCCTCCCGGGCAGATTGACCGATGAATGGCTGTAGCGTCCGGTAGTCGGTTTTTGCTCCGGTCACCTGCGTCATGATCTTGGCAGCAACGACTCCGGCCAGTTCTGAGTTTACACGGTGATCCGCGGTCTGCGAAAAGACCGGAAAGATTAAGCCCGCGAGTACAATGGTAAATAGCTTTTTCATATACTGGTTGTGTTTGATTTCTGCGTATGGTCAACATCGGTTTCGGAAACAGGTACCCTATCCATCCCGGCATCCCTGCCGCTCTCCAATGCCTTGATCAGGTTCAACAACGCCTCATTCTCTTTCCTTTTCCGTCTGATCTGCTTCCGGATCTTCTTTCTGAGGATCATCATCGGAGTGAGCGCTTCCATGTTCCGTTTTTCTTGCAAGAATAAAGTATGCTTGCAATGTCACCAAATAAACATGAGATACTTCATTGATACAAATCCGAGAAAGAGAGGTCACATTATTGATACAATAAAGACTTCCCAACAAAGACCTTCCAGGTTTTGAAAACCTGGAAGGTCTTGAAATCAAAGGTTTATCAGAAAAGTGATGAGGTTCTCGTCGCTGTTGGAGAGGTTAAGTTTCTTCCGCAGACGGGTTCGTGCCACATTGATGCTGTGTACACTCTGGTGAGTGATTGCGGCGATGTCTTTAGTAGTCATGTTTAACCGGAGAAAAGCACATAACTTTCGTTCGTTAGGAGTCAGGTTGGAGAACCGGTGGTTCAGTTTATCGTAAAACTCTTTGTGAACCTGTGTGAACCTAACCTCGAATTCTTTCCAGGAAATATCACGGTCGGTGGTACGAAGCGATTCCAGTATCTGATTGAGGGATTCCACTGACTCCCCATTCTTCACTGCCTGTTCCAATCCTTGCAGTACCCCAGCTACCGATTCATTCTTCTGAATGATCGACATGGCTTTGAATGCCAGTTCCTTGTTTTTGAGTTCCAGCTCCAATTGCAGTCGATCAGCTTTTTCCCGTGCCATCTCACGTTCCTGGTGAAGGTTCCGGGATCGCAGCCGGAGGATCAGGATAATAGCCAGCAGGATCACAACGGCAGTCAGGGCAATGAACCCAGAGATGATGTACCAGTTCCGCTTGATCCTGGCATCTTTTTTCAACACTTCATTTTCGAGCCGTATCTTTTCGTTTTCAAATCTGGCCTGAAACTCAGCCAGGCGTACATTGCTCTCCCGGGTGAAAACAGAATCCCTCACCCCGGTCATCTGACGCATTGTCTTCAGAGCGCTTCTGTAATCGCCTCCACCCTCATAAGAGGAAGTAAGACCCTCCAGATTGCCGATCTGCAAAGGCTTTAGGTTGTACTGATATGCCAGATCCAGGCTTTTGGAAAACCAACCGGTCGCCTGAGTGAATTTTCCGGTAGCCAGGTAATAACTCCCAAACGCATGATATATTCTGGCCAGGTCGGCCGGAAGATCCATCTCTGCCAACAAAGGTAGAGCCTGATTGAGATACTCCAGGGCAGAAGGGTAATTCTTCATATCCAGATAGGTCGATCCGATATAAGACAACCTTCTCCCAATCCGTACCATGTTTCCTTCTTGCCGCTCGAGTTCAAGGGCTTGCTGAAAGTAGTCCAGCGCCGCCTCATACCGTTGTTGCATTTTATATACGATACCCAGGTTGTTGAGCCGGACTGCGATCATTGAGGGATTCCCCACCCGCCTGGCAATTTCGAGCGACTCCAGGTACCAGACTATCGCTTCATCCAGCTTGCCCCATTGCTCATAAATCTTACCTATGTTATTCATATCTATGGAAATCAACACAGAATCACTGCGCCTTCGGTCAATCTCCAACGCCAGTGTGTTATGCCCAATCGCTTTCCCGTATTCTCCCCAGTGAACGTAAATAGTCCCGATGTTGCTGTACATGCTGGCTACCTGGGCCTCGTACCCGTTGTTCAGGGAGATCTCCAGGCTTTGATGGTAAAGATCCATCGCCTCCTGATAGCGATCGAGAGAGAAATAACAAAAGCCGGCATCCCCAATCATCCGCGCATACTCCTCCGACTCAGCACCAGTCACTATTTTCTTGACCTCGGCAGACAAGAGGTAGTATTTAAGGGATTCTTCAATGCGGTTTAGGTTGAATGCTGCTTCGGCCAAATAAAAAAGAGCCTTTGCTTCCTCTTCCTGAATATTTGCTTCCCTGGCCAGAACAAGAGCCTCTTTAGCCATGCTTATAGCTCGCTCCGGAGATTCTTCCCGATATCTTTCCGCCAGTTTATTAAGCAATTCCATCCGCGCTTTTCCCTGGCTTCCCTGTAACCGCATTTCAATCGTGTCGGGCGTTTCCCCAATACCTGCATACGACAAAAGAAACGACCAGATGATCAACAGAACATGCCTTCTTCTAACCATGGTAGGTTGTGATTTTATTTTTTCCCCAAAGTAAAGAAAAAACTACGATGCGGGAACGGATAGGCTTCAGAAATGATCCATTCACGATAAAAAATTTCATAACTTCAGGGTTCGCCGGTACAAAATTTCTAAATTTGCATCCGGATGATAGAAAACCATCCGGTAAAAGCCAACACCTATGCCAGGAAAAACATTTGCAGAGAAGATTTTCTGTTCCGAAAAAGGAAGCATCGTTTTTGCTTCTCCCGACATCATTCTGTCTCACGATAATTCGTCAAGTATATACAGCACCTTTAAAAAAATGGGGGGAGAAATTCCATTGCACCCTGATAACTTATTGATCACACTCGACCATAACGCCCCGCCTACCAATTCAAAACTTGCCAATGATTACCAAACGATCCGCAATCTTGTTGAGAAAGCAGGCATTAAAAAGTTTCATGATGTGGGCGACGGCATCTGCCATCAGTTGATGGCTTTGTATGCCAGACCGGGTATGATCATCGTTGGCAGCGACAGCCATACCAGTACTGCCGGTGCGTTTAATGCCTTTGCTGCCGGTATCGACCGGACCGAAACCGCCGGTTTATGGAAACAGGGCGAAACCTGGTTCAGAGTTCCCGAATCCATCAAAATTACCCTGAACGGAAAGCTCCCGGCTGGCGTTTATGCGAAGGACCTGGCATTATGGATCATCGGAATGATCGGTTCCAGCGGGGCTGACTACATGTCTATTGAATATCATGGGGAAGGAGTTAAGAGTTTATCCCTGTCTGACCGGATGGTTTTGGCCAACCTCGCTTCCGAAATGGGAGCAAAAAATGCTGTGTTTCCTGCTGATGAAGTATTGGAAGCTCACTTTGGAGAACCTCTTAATGGTATTTGGGCTGATCCCGATGCTATGTACCTGAAAGAGATTGAAATTAATCTGGATGAACTATTCCCGGTTGTTGCAGCACCTCATCATGTAGATAACGTGAAAGCTGTTTCAGAGGTTCAGGGAACCAGAATCCACCAGGCGCTGATTGGCACTTGCACCAATGGACGACTGGATGATTTGAGTGTAGCAGCGGCCGTTCTGAAAGGAAAACAGATACCCAGATACATGCAACTTCTTGTTATACCCGCATCTAAAGAGATTTATATGCAGGCAATGAAAGAGGGGTTGATCGAAACATTCATTGAAGCCGGCGCCAACGTGCTTTCATCCTCCTGCGGCCCTTGTCTGGGTACCGGCCAGGGCATTCCCGCTGATGGATACAACGTGATTTCGACGGCTAACCGGAATTTTAAAGGCAGGATGGGTAACCCAAACGCAAACGTATATCTTGCATCTCCGGCAACAGTAGCCTATTCTGCCCTTCATGGAGAAATTACAGATCCCCGGGAAATTGTAGCCTGTGATCAGTTCCCATACCATGCACCACAAAGTTCTACGGTTGATATTCACGAAGGAGAAGACCGTTTTGCCGATGGTACCTGGAACTATGCAGATGTGGATAACCTCAATACCGACCAGATGTTTGCCGGGAATCTTACCTATAATGTCCAGAGCTCAGAACCTGAAAAGATCATGCCCCACCTGTTTAAAGGGTTTGATAACAGTTTTTCTGAACGGGTCAAGGTTGGTGATATTCTGATGGCAGGATGGAACTTTGGTTGTGGCAGCTCCCGTGAGCACCCTGCTGTTGGCCTTGCCTTTGCCGGAGTGCAAGCCGTGATCTGTAAATCAGTCAACCGGATCTTTTACCGCTCTGCTGTAAACCAGGGTCTGCCGATCCTGCTCGTTCCAGATGCAGTAAACGCTTACCGGCAAGGTGATATTGTGACTGTGGATTTTGAAAAAGGGATTATAACCATTGCCGATAACACCTATTCATTCTCCCCACTCCCATCCAAACTCATGGAGATCTTCCAGGCAAAAGGATTGGTGAATTATGTGAAAAACAAATGAAACGAATCCTTCAGTGGGTTTTGTTTATACTGGTTTCTGCCGGAATTATTTTAATCCTCAAACAAACATTTCCGAAGAACTCAGGAGCATTGAACTATTTCCTGATCTTTCTGATCCTGGATGCTTATTTATGGCAAACAACAAAAAAAAGCATTTCCGGAGCAAGTGCCCGGGTAAAACTTCTCCTAACCCTCCTTTACTGGATCCCGTTGACACTGGTAATCATTGGGGTGATTGCCGGGTTTTTCAAAACATTCGCCTACTGGAGCGTATTTTCCAAATCATTTCTCACCAGTTTCGTACTGATGGCATATCTTTCCAAGCTCTTTCCCATAACGTTCCTGCTCCTTTCCGATCTTTTTCTTGGCAGTCGTATTCTGGTACGTTTCGTTCAGAAAAAACAAGTTCAACCGGTAAAACAAACATCCCTGTTGTTCAGAATAGGATGGATAGCTGGGTTAATATGTTTTGGAACCCTTCTTTCCGGGATGCTGTTCTGGGAACATCATATAAAAATCAGAAAACAGGTGGTTGTCCTTCCGGAATTACCCCCTTCATTTAGTGAGTTGAAGATCGTTCAGATTTCCGACCTGCATCTTGGCACCTGGATGAACAAAAAACACCTGCGCAACGCCATTGACTCCATCGAATCATTACACCCTGATCTGATCTTTGTAACAGGCGACATGGTAAATTATGCCTCGGCTGAAGCGGTTCCTTTTCTTCCGGATCTGAAGAAGCTGTCAAGCAGATACGGAATCTATGTCATCCTTGGAAACCATGATTATGGGGATTATATGAAATGGGAGAATGCTCAGAAGAAAAAAGAAAACATGGATCTCTTGTATTCTATCTACCATTCGTTGGGATGGAAATTGTTACGAAATGAACATGACCTTTTACGAATCGGAACCGATAGCATCGCCATCCTGGGGGTGGAAAACTGGGGAGCCACCAGCCGGTTTCAACGGCTTGCTAATCTTCCCGTAGCTTCCCGTGGTATCGAAGATATGCCGCTGAAACTTCTTTTATCGCATGATCCATCCTTTTGGGACAGTATCGTAAGCAAACAATATCCGGATATCGATCTTACATTCTCCGGTCATACGCACGGAGGGCAGATCGGAATGGAAAGCAGGTTATGCCGTTGGAGTTTCGCACAAATTCTGGCCCGGAAATGGGCCGGGTTATATATGGAAACACATCCTGATCATCGGAAACAATACCTATATATTAACCGTGGACTAGGAACCATTGCCTACGCTGGCAGGATCGGCATCTGGTCAGAAATTACACTGGTCACATTGAAAAGGGATTCAACTGAAACCAGTCAATGATTTTCTCCGTTTCATCTTTCGGAGCATTCTGATGTCTGAATTCATTGGTGTGCCGATTATAATGATATTGGGCCCCCCATTTTTTATGATGCTTCGCGATCTGGCGCAATGCATCCATGATCAGGTAAAAATCTTCGTCGGTCATTATGGGGTGCAACGACATTCTCACCCAGCCTGGTTTCTCAGAGAGATCGCCATGATTGATTTTTTCGGTAATCTCTTTCGATTTATCATAGCTGACATCCAGCAGATAATGGCCATAAGTTCCGGCACATGCACAGCCACCTCTCATCTGAATACCAAAACGATCTGAAAGGATCTTCACCAGTAAATTATAATGGATCCCTTCCATATAGAAAGAAAACACACCCAGCCGATCCTGAACCGGGTCGGCAAGAATATGAATATACGGAATGCTTCGGAGCTCTTTGAACGTCATCTTAACCAACTCTTTCTCCCGTTCACGCATCTTTCCGACCGACATCTGTTCCTTTAAACGGATCGCCAGGGCCGCACGAATTGCCTGAAGAAATCCCGGAGTTCCACCATCTTCCCGGATCTCGATATCATCAATAAATTTATATTCACCCCATGGATTGGTCCAATCAACGGTCCCTCCGCCTGGCTGGTC
>JAFGNY010000165.1 GCA_016926765.1 Bacteroidales bacterium
ATCATCACGCTGTTGCTTGTCACGTATATTCCGGAGCTCGTATTGTTTATCCCAAACCTGATTTTTAAATAAAAGGTAACTATTTAGCTAGATAGCATATTCCCCCTCACCCCGGCCCTCTCCCAGAGGGCGAGGGGGGCAGGTCTTTTTTCTCCCTCGCCCTCTGGGAGAGGGCCGGGGTGAGGGTAAAATGTGCTAAGTAGTTACAAATCTTTTAGGGGAGAGATTCCGGAAGAAATTCGTTGGTATAGAATGCATCCGCCGGCTTGTCTGTCTCGAGTTCCTTGTATTCCTTCAAAAGCTTTAACGCACTTTCCCAATCTGCCGGGACGTTATATCCCAGGCGGCCTTCTTTGTTATTCGGGGAGATCAAGATTGAAAGCGTCACATCCAACACCTTACGGGCCTGCTCTTTTTGATCCTCAACGTTTGAGGACCAGTTAATGAGAGCCTGGATAGATTCATCCGGATTTTCCTTAGCAGCCTTAACAGCCATCAGCGTGGCTTTCACAAAACGACGGACCAGATCCGGATTCTCCTTGATCATATCCTGGTGGGCAACGATCGCGTAGCCAGGTTGAGCAACGCCATAATCGGCATAATTAAAAATGACAGGAGGTTCACCGCCGTTTGCCTCGATCTCGGCCGGTTTATCATCAATACCACCTAAGATACACGGCGCCAAATTTTGCAAGTAGCTTGATACAAGAGCACCTTCAGCCACATTAATAAGCTTGATTTTGTTCATGTCCACGCCGGCGTTTTGGAGAGCTACGGGGAAAAAGGTATTCACTCCGGCACCAGCGGTTGTCATAACTTGCTTGCCTTCCAGGTCTTTAATCACCTTGATCCCGGAGTCAGGGCGACACAGGCAGGCATCGGTTCCCATCGCATCAATCGTAGCGACAGCCACAACCGGGGCTCCCTGAGCGGCAAGGTTCATCATTGTCGAAGCAGAAGCATACGCAAAGGTACTATCTTTATTCGCCACCAATCGGACTGCATTTCCGGAGCCATTTCCTTGTTTCACGTCAACATCAATACCGTTTTCTTCATAAAACCCTTTATCTACCCCAAGGAAAAATATTGAATGCGAGCCATACCATAGCCAGTTCGTACGCAGGGAAACTTTATCCATCGCTTCACTACCAGTTACACCAACCATAACAACGAGAAAGAAAGCCATTACCATCACAACGACTTTTGAAACATGTTTTCTTGTCATAATCCTTACCTCGCTCTAAATATGCATGTTGTGCGCCAAAAGCCCGCAACATGCTTCTGTAACACTCTTCGCCATAAATACAACACAATAAATAATCCCGCGCTATCCTCCTTTCAAGGTTAATCGTTTTACGAAATCGTTTACATTAAACGAAAACAATTTTCCCCTTGTCAAGAAAAAAATAATCTAGTCGTTATTTTTTCTTAAACACGACCCGCTGTTGTTTCCCTTCGTTACGCGGTAATGTATTCGGCGGAAAGACATCACCTTTGGGACTAAATCCAAGGGCCTCTTTCAGATGTTTCTCAACCGTAAACCCGGTCACGCCCGGTTCAACTTCCACATGAACGGTCACATCCTGAATGCCGTCTTCCTCTTCCACAATAATCTGGTAATGATTCCTTACGCCCGGGATCTCCAACAAGGCGTGTTCAATCTCTTTCGGATACACATTAACCCCCTTGATAATTAACATGTCATCCAGACGCCCTTTAATTCGATCAATTCTGGTATGAATTCTGCCACAGGCGCATTGTTCTCGTGAAAGGATTCTGGAGGCATCGCTGGTCCTCAATCGAATGACAGGAATGGCCTCACGGGTGAGGGACGTAAATACCAATTCCCCTTCCTGTCCATCCTCAACCAATTCTCCGGTTTCCGGATCGACAACCTCAACGATGTAATGATCCTCCCACACGTGAATTCCGGAATGATCGGGACAATCCATACCGGTTGTACCGACGCCTCCTGTTTCAGTCATGCCGAAGATATCAAAGGTTTCAATCCCTAACGCGGCTTCAATTTTCTGCCGCATCGAATCCGAAAAGATCTCCGCGCCGAAGATCCCGATTTTTAAGGATGGAATCGTCTCAATGGCGTTTTCTTCCATATATTCGATAATTCTGAGGGCATACGAGACCACCGCCCCAAAGGCCTTTACTCCAAAGTCATTCATCAGCCGCACCTGACGCGGGGTGTTCCCGGCCCCTGTCGGAATAACGAAGAGCCCATGGTGCGCCGCACCGTGAAAAAAGCCAAATCCGCCGTTGAAGAGCCCAAACGACGGGGTAATCTGAATTGTGTCACCAGGTTCCAGGCCGGCCATTGCATAACAGCGAGCCATACACTCGGCCCATTGCTTGCGGTCGTGATCGGTATAGGCATTGACCACCGGAATTCCGGTCGAACCAGAACTCATGTGGATTTCGCGCAGAGAAGATTTCTCAACACAGCACATTCCCAACGGATAATGGTTGCGAAAATCCTCTTTCGTTATAAACGGCAACTGTTTGAGATCGTCCAGCGACCGAATATCTTCGGGAACAATCCCTTTTTCCTGCATCTTCTGTCGATACACCTGATTATTCGCATAAACATAGGCGATCGTTTTTTTCAAGCGCTCATTTTGGATCGCGGTTAAGGCATCTCTTGACAATGTTTCGAGTTCTTTCTGAAAAAAATTCATGTATCCACTCCTTGTTTTTCATCTGTATTATTTTCTAAAGGAACACCAAATCAAGAACATCATGATTGTAACATGAATATGGTTTGCCGATTTTGTCAAACGACTTTTAGAACCTGTTTGAAAAATAATTCGTCCGTATTCCGTTTTGCAACTCCTGGTTTCCTTTTGCCATTTACCATGCAGCCATGGAGGTCAAAGCGGATCTTGAATTATATATGCGTAACCTTTTCAGGTATATGAAAGCTCATCCGGTCACGTTTTCGTTTCTGGAACAGTTTGAACCATGGGCTTTATTTTGTGAAATTTTTCTTTTATGTTTTATAAAATCCTAAAAAATTTGCTTGACTTTAAAAAATGTCTCTGATCTAAAAAGGGTGCATAGCTTTATGTTGTGGAAGCACAGGCAGCCAAAGATCGTTTGGAAACGGCATGTCTGACAGAAGTATGTATGTTACATTCATAAAGGAGGGAATCGTGAAAAAATTTACTCAAGTATTCATAGCCCTGTTTGTTATCGGCTGGGGTTTTTTGGTCTCTGCCGAACCGTTGACTGCTACCTTCTGGTATTCCTATGGGGGAAGGAATCGAGAAGTGACGGAGAATATGATCAAACAATTTAACGAATCCCAATCACAGTATCAGATCAAAGGATCTTTTCAGGGGGATTACTTTCAGGCTATTGCGAAGGTACGCGCTGCCATCGTCACCAAATCGCCCCCTACGATTTTCCATTCGATCCCGGAAGTTCTTCCTAATCTCTATGAGTCCGGAATCCTGGAGAACTTAGAACCATACGCAACAGGAGACAATCCGACCGATCTCAAGGATTTTGTCCCTGGGCTGACCCAGGATGGTTATTTTGATTACGTGGGGAAAAAAGTGCCTCTCTTTGCGATCCCCTTCAATCGCAGTACTCCGATTCTCTACTATAACAAAGATATGCTCGCGCAAAAAGGGGTGAACGCCCCTACGACATGGGATGAACTGCGAGAAGCGGCGGCCAAACTTACCGTGCGTGAGGGGGATGAAGTGAAGGTCTGGGGGTTTGAAGTCCCGATTGACTGGTGGTTCTGGCTTGGCATGGTGTATCAGGCAGGAGGAAGTTTGACGAATGCAACCGGTACGGAGGCGACTTTTGGCAAGGAAGGAGCGGAAGCGCTCCAGTTTTGGATCGATCTGGTAAACAACGACAAAGTCATGAAACACCCGCCGGGCAAAGATTATAATGCCTGGGAAGTGACCAATACCGACTTTATCAATCAAAAGGTGGCGATGATTTGCACTTCCACCGCTTTCCTCTCGTATCTGACTGACAATTCTTCCTTTCAGGTTGGCACCGCTTTTCTTCCGAAGAAGCAGCGCTTTGCCACCCCTACAGGGGGGACCTTCTTTGTCATGGTGAAAGATGCAAAGCCAGAGGAAAAGGAAGCCGGGTGGGCCTTTATCAAATGGATGGCAGAACCGGAACAGACCATCTACTGGTCACAGAATACGGGCTATATGCCGGTGCGCATTTCCGCGGTCGAGTCTCCGATGATGAAAAAATTCTACGAGGAAAATCCAAATTATCTGGTGGCGTATAATCAGCTTCAATATGCGATTCGTCTTCCCTTTTCTTCGGTACTATATACGATTCAACGGGAACAGATTCAACCCAATCTGGAAGGACCTGTTGTGGGCATGCAATCTGTGGAAGAGATGATGCAAAAAGCCGTGGAAGGATCGAATAACGCCCTGGCAAAAGGCAGTAAATAATAATGCTATAGTTTTTCAGAAAAATAATTGCACACAATGTGCCCGGCACTTCCAAAGTGCCGGGCACATACATTGCAATTTAATATCTGAAA
>JAFGNY010000166.1 GCA_016926765.1 Bacteroidales bacterium
AGTCGGTATCGATGTTACCTGTATGGATATCGATGAGAAAAAAATCAATAACCTCAATGAGGGGATTATTCCAATCTACGAACCAGGCCTCGAAGAAATGGTTCACAGAAATGTTAAAAAAGGAAGGCTCCATTTTACCACCCGTATACAGGAAGCACTGAAAGATTGTGAGGTCATTTTCAGCGCTGTTGGTACACCACCGGATGAAGATGGCAGCGCTGACTTGAAATATGTTCTCGGTGTTGCCGCTGATGTTGGCCGGTATATGGAAGATTATGTTCTCATGGTGACGAAAAGTACCGTACCGGTCGGAACTGCTGAGAAAGTCAGGAAAGCAATTAAAGATCAGCTTGATAAACGAGGTGTTGACTTCAAATTTGATGTCGCTTCCAATCCCGAATTTCTGAAAGAAGGTGCGGCAATTGACGACTTCCTGAAACCCGACAGAATTGTGGTCGGATGTGATTCGCCAAGAGCTGAAAAGCTGATGGCTGCACTTTATAAACCATTTACTCTCAACGGACACCCGGTAATCTTCATGGATATCGTCTCTGCTGAAATGACCAAATACGCAGCCAATTCCATGCTTGCAACGAAGATCAGCTTTATGAATGACATCGCCAACCTGTGCGAGATCGTGGGAGCAAATGTAAACATGGTCCGCAAAGGCATTGGGTCAGACAGCCGGATTGGCACAAAATTCATCTATCCCGGTGTAGGATACGGAGGGAGTTGTTTCCCGAAGGATGTGAAAGCCCTGATTAAAACGTCAGACGAATTTGGCCACTCCCTGCGCATACTCAAAGCAGTGGAAGCAGTGAACGACGACCAGAAGTCGGTGATGTTCAATAAGATCAAGAAATATTTCAAAGGCAACCTGAAAGGAAAGATTATTGCTCTCTGGGGACTCTCGTTCAAACCACAGACGGATGATATGCGCGAAGCTCCTGCACTGGTACTGATTAAACAATTTCAGGATGCCGGAGCAAAAGTGAGAGCCTATGATCCTGTTGCGATGGATGAAGCAAAACGGATTGTCGGGGATACCATTGAATATGCCGATGATCAATATGATGCACTCATTGATGCCGATTGCCTCCTGATGATCACCGAATGGCCCGAATTTAAATTCCCGAACTGGAAAGTCATTAAGAAACTGTTGAAAGGACATGTCGTATTCGACGGCCGGAATATTTATGATGCCGAGGAGTTAAAACAAAAGGGATTCGATTACTTCTGTATCGGCGTCAACACTTCAAAATAACGTTTCAATGATTAAAAAGAAGATCTTGGTCACCGGGGGAGCAGGCTTCCTCGGGTCTCACCTTTGTGAACGTCTGCTGAAAGAAGGGAATGAGGTGGTATGCCTCGACAACTTCTTCACAGGTCAGAAATCCAACGTGGTTCACCTCCTGTCAAATCCCTATTTCGAGTTGATCCGGCATGATGTTACGATGCCTTTCTTCATTGAAGTAGATGAGATCTATAACCTGGCGTGTCCTGCTTCGCCTATCCATTATCAGTATAATCCCATCAAAACGGTGAAAACTTCCGTGATGGGAGCGATCAACATGCTGGGATTGGCAAAACGGATCAAGGCAAAAGTCCTTCAGGCATCCACCAGTGAAGTCTATGGTGATCCGGAAATTCATCCACAAACGGAAGCCTACTGGGGTCACGTAAATCCAATCGGACCCCGTTCCTGCTACGACGAAGGGAAACGGGTTGCAGAAACTCTGTTTGTCAACTACCACAAACAAAATGATATCCGCATAAAGATCATCCGGATCTTCAACACCTATGGCCCCCGGATGCATCCCAATGATGGACGGGTTGTTTCTAACTTCATTGTACAGGCACTTAAAGGAGAAGACATCACCATTTATGGGACCGGTTCACAAACCAGAAGTTTCTGCTACGTCGATGACCTTATCGATGGAATGATTCGCTTAATGAACTCCCGGGAAGACTTCACCGGACCGGTAAACGTTGGGAATCCGGGGGAGTTTACTATGCTGGAACTGGCCGAGCTGGTTTTAAAACTTACACAATCCAAGTCCAAGATCGTCTACATGCCTCTCCCGGCAGATGATCCGACGCAACGGCAACCTAATATAGATCTGGCTCGGAAAGAACTTGGGTGGGAACCAACAATTCCCCTGGTTGAGGGATTGAAAAAGACAATACACTATTTTCGCAGCATCGAATAACCTCCTTTGCCATGAAAATCCTGATCACCGGCTCAAATGGTCAGATGGGTCACGAATTCCAGGTTATCGCCAAAGATGATCGCATAAACGTCTACCTTTTCACCGACATCGGCGAATTGAATATCACTGATCCTGAAGCCGTAACACGTTTCATCCAAAGAGAGAGACCGGAGGTCATTGTGAATTGTGCCGGTTACACCGCTGTGGACAAGGCGGAAAATGAAGCCGGCAACGCGATGATGATCAATGGAACAGCAGTGGAAATTCTGGCAAAAGCGGCCAATGAAACCGATTCCATCCTCCTACACATTTCAACCGATTATGTGTTTGACGGTACGGCTCATACCCCCTATCAGGAAGATCATCCGGTAAATCCCATCTCAATCTATGCGAAAAGTAAATGCATGGGAGAGGAAGCCGTATTCAGTTTCGCGAACCGCGGAGTGATTATCCGGACATCCTGGC
Organism: Bacteroidales bacterium; assembly: GCA_016926765.1. Taxonomy (GTDB): domain Bacteria; phylum Bacteroidota; class Bacteroidia; order Bacteroidales; family FEN-979; genus QYOJ01. Next base: position 2,676 of record JAFGNY010000166.1, read on the forward strand.
TTTACTCCTCTTTTGGTCATAATTTCGTAAAAACCATATTGCGCTACGGACGCGAAAGAGGTAACCTCGATGTCCTCTACGATCAAATCGGAACACCCACTTACGCCAGGGATCTCTGCAATGCTATCGCAGAGATCCTCCCCTCATTGAACGAACACAGAGGTGTCGGGCTGTTTCATTACTCCAACGAAGGGGTTGCCTCCTGGTACGATTTTGCCAAAGCAATCATTGAACTGTCAGATATCAACTGCCAGGTTCATCCGATTGAATCAAAAGATTACCCTCAACCTGCACAACGACCCTTTTACAGTGTCCTGAATAAAGCGAAATTCAGGAACCGTTTCGGGATATCCATCCCATATTGGCGTGATAGCCTGAGGGATTGTATCCTGAAACTGCAGGAAGAACGGTGAAGTGGTGATATGGGGGTATAGTGAGGTAGTGCAGTGGTGAGGTAGCGCGGGAAACTTGCGAATAGCGATTAGCGAAAAACTTTGAATATGAGCCAGATAGATCAGAATAGTTTACAGCGTGCACAAGCCTGGCTCGCAGGCAACGTGGATGAGAATACGAAAACACAGATCAGAAACCTTATTGAAAACGATCCGGCAACACTGGGTGATGCGTTCTACCGTGACCTGGAATTCGGAACAGGCGGCTTGCGCGGCATTATGGGTGTTGGAACCAACCGGATGAATAAATATACCGTCGGGATGGCTACCCAGGGATTAGCCAACTACCTGAAGAAAATGTTTCCTGATGTTACCCCAATCAGCCTGGCTATCTCCTACGACAGCCGGAACAATAGCCGGTATTTCGCAGAAATTACTGCGGAAGTCCTGGCTGCAAACGGATTCAAGGTATACCTTTTTGATGATCTCCGGCCAACTCCCGAACTCTCTTACACTATCAGATACCTAGGATGTCAGAGTGGAGTGATGATCACTGCATCACATAACCCTAAGGAATACAACGGATACAAAGCCTACTGGGATGATGGTGCCCAGATGATCGCCCCGCATGATAAAAATGTCATCAGCGAGGTCCAGAAGATTACCTCTGTCGACCAGGTACACTGGCAGGGAAATCCCGAACTGATCATCTCTATCGGAAAAGAGATCGACGAAGCCTATATGGCACAAATCCTCACACTTCAATTATCCCCTGATTCCGTTTCCCGGGAAAAAGAGCTGAAAATCGTCTACACCCCGTTACATGGCACTGGCCTGACAATCATCCCCGATGTACTCAGAAGGTTCGGATTCACTAATATAATGGTCGTTGAAGAGCAGGCAACCGCCGATGGAAACTTCCCCACCGTTCACTCCCCAAATCCCGAAGAGCACGACGCATTGAGCATGGCTATCCAACTAGCAGAAACGGAGAATGCTGACTTGGTGATGGCTACGGATCCTGACGCCGACAGGGTTGGCATTGCTGTAAAAGGGCCTGCTGGTAATTTTATTTTACTGAATGGAAACCAAACGGCTGCCCTTCTTTTCTATTATGTACTGAACCGGTGGAAAGAACTCGGAAAATTCACTGGCAATGAGTTTATCGTAAAAACCATTGTGACCTCCGAAATTCTCCGAGACATTTCACAGTCATTCAAACTCCAATACTTCGACGTGCTGACCGGGTTCAAATTCATCGCCGATGTCATCCGTCAACATGAAGGCCGGAAAACATTTATCATCGGAGGGGAAGAAAGCTATGGATACCTGATTGGTGATTTTGTCAGGGATAAAGATGCTGTAAGCGCCTGTGCCATGATTGCCGAAACAGCCGCCTGGGTGGCTGACCAGGGAAAAACCCTCTTCGATCTTCTTTTAGATATTTACATCACCTACTCCTTTTATAAAGAACGTTTACTCTCCCTGACGAAGAAAGGAAAAACCGGAGCCGATGAGATTCAACAAATGATGGTCAATTACCGCACCAATCCAATGAAATACATCAATGGCATCCGTGTGGTCTCCATAAAAGACTACCTCTCCCTGGAAGAGAAAAATCTTGAAACCGGCAGAATTACTCCCATCCACCTCCCCTCCTCGAATGTCCTGCAGTTTATTCTTGAAGATGGAAGTGTAATCAGTGTCAGGCCTTCGGGAACCGAGCCAAAAATAAAATACTATTTCGGGGTGCGGGCTCCTCTGAAACAGCGAAGTGATTACGATAAGACAAATAGCTTTCTGGATGACAAGATCGAAGGGATCATCCGTTCGATGAAACTAGACTAAACTATCTAACCCGCATTTCATCTATCAGCCCACATCTCCTTTTTGAAAACCTGTAAGCGATGCAAACCGATTCTATTGATAACGAGAAAGTCCTTCAGTCAAAACAGGTGCTGGAAATGGTCACCGTTGCCAATGATTTTACCAGCTTCTTTGAAAAGGCTGAAGACTATTCACGCGAACAGATCCTGGGGTACCTTCACAGAGTCTTGCCCATTATTTATCTTAAAGCCTCATTGATGCCGGATATTTCAGTCACAGATGAAGAGGCTGTTGAACATTATGTTACCGAAGAACAATGGGAAATCCTGTTTAATATGGTAAGGGAAAAATTAGGACAGGATGACATCTTCTATTTCATCGACCTTCATGAGAAAACCCAACATGACGCCATCCGGGCCAGTATCGCTGAAGGAATCACTGACATTTACCAGGATCTGAAAGATTTTTTACTTCTGATCCAGAAACCTCAGGTCGCTTTCCGGGAAAATGCAATCAAGGAGTGCCGTTTTCTTTTTGAGACCCGTTATGGGTACAAACTGGTTAACTGTCAGACAGCCATACACTACCTTCTTTTCCAGGAAGGAAATTCAGGCTCTGTGGATTCTGAATACCTTGATATTCTCTGAAAAGATTATATTTGTATTTCCAAATCACAGGCTATGATTGATCGCGAAAAATTCAAAGAAAATTTTGTTTATCTTGATAAAGAGGTGGTTATTGAGATCATTGATATCTTTTTAGATGAATACAAAGAGCGTCTCACAAATCTCCAGATGAACATCTCAGCCATGGATTGGGCCGGATTGAAGTTCAACGCACATAGCCTGAAAGGAGTAATAGCAAACTTCATGGATCCTCAAACAATTGAACTCTCCAGAATGCTGGATGAACGAGCCAAACTCCAGGAAGACAATGGTTTGCAAGAACTATTCTCTGAACTTAAAACAGCGACAGACTCCCTGGTAACCGAATTGAATGACCTGAAAAAAGAGTTTATCTGACATACCCTGCCTGATCCAGTCGGTTTAATCCTTCGATCGCGCGTGAATTATTTACATCCAGTTTCAGGGTGGTTTTATAATCCTTATAAGCCAAGTCCGGCTGATGGTTCAGCTCATAAGCGTAGCCCCTGTTAAAATAGGCATCTGTATAATCGGGATCAATGCGGATAGCATCGGTAAATGCTTCAATGGCCTTTGGAAAATCAGTCAGGTAAACAAGATAGATATAGCCTTTGTTGTAAAGTGCATTCCTGAAACCGGGTGCAGCAACAGATAGTCTGTTATAGGTCTGCAGCGCTTTTTCATACTGCCCGGTATTCTGATAGTACATACCAAGCATATAAAGGGCTTCTTTGTTGTCGGGCTGCACACGAAGTGCATTCAACAGGTAACCTTCGGCGAGAGGATCATTCCGTAGAGAAAACAATTCCCCCAGTTGCATATAGGCTTCAATGTATAGCTGGTCCTGGTCTACTGCTTTCATAAGATCTCCCACAGCCTTTGCCGTATCTCCCTGTTCCATGTAAGCAATCGCACGTAAAAAATAAGCACGCGGATTGTAAGCATCGAGTGAGAGCAGTTCATTGATCACCCTGAATGTCGCCGTGTAATTGCGCAGGATGAGAAAGAGCTGTGCCATCTTTAGTCTGGCTTCCCGGCCTTCTGGATCCAGTGCAGCCGCACGGTTAAGCGCTGTCAGACAATTTTCAGTCTGTCCAAGTAAAAGCTGAATGTCTGAAAGCGTGATGTAATAATCCGGATTTTTATCATCCAGGGAGATCGCTTTGTTGATATCTTTCAGTGCCTTGTCAAACTCTTTCTCACGTAAAAACAGTTTTGCCCGTTGATTGTAAAGAACCGGGTCCCTCTCATGATCCAGAATAGACTGATTGAGCTCCTCCAGGTAAAGCGCTGTCGAATCAACGGCGGTTGATTTTTCCTGAACAGGTTGCGGAGGAGTGCATCCTTCAAAAAAAATAACCAGGCAGAAAGAAATTGCAGATAACCAGATTCTCATAACGGGAAGTCTAAACGTTTACTTTCAGCGCTTCCAGAATCTTGACTTCCAGTTCATCGGCAAGTTCAGGGTTATCAACAAGGAGCTTCTTTACCGCATCCCTGCCCTGTCCCAGTTTTGTCTCTCCATAACTGAACCAGGAACCACTCTTTTTAATGATGTTCATTTCTGTCGCCAGATCAAGGATTTCATAGCTCCGGGAAATCCCTTCTCCGAAAAGGATATCAAATTCAGCTTTTTTAAATGGAGGGGCCACTTTATTCTTAACCACCTTGACCTTGACATGATTGCCAATTGCATCATCCCCCTCTTTGATCTGCGACTGCCTTCGTATATCAAGCCTCACCGAAGCATAGAATTTCAATGCATTGCCTCCTGTGGTAGTTTCAGGATTCCCGAACATGACGCCAATTTTTTCCCTGAGCTGGTTAATAAAAACACAGCAGGTAGCAGTTTTTGAGATGGTGGATGTAAGCTTCCGCAGTGCCTGTGACATCAAACGTGCCTGCAGCCCCATTTTGGAATCACCCATTTCCCCTTCGATCTCACTCTTGGGAGTAAGGGCGGCAACTGAATCGATCACGATAATATCGATTGCACCCGAACGGATCAGGTTTTCGGTAATCTCCAGAGCCTGTTCACCGTTATCAGGCTGAGAGACCAGGAGATTCTCCACGTCGACTCCAAGTTTATGGGCATAAAACCGGTCAAAAGCATGTTCGGCATCAATAAAAGCGGCAATACCTCCCGCTTTCTGCGCCTCCGCGATGGCATGGAGGGCGAGTGTAGTCTTACCCGACGACTCAGGTCCGTAAATCTCGATTACTCTGCCCCTTGGAAATCCGCCAATACCAAGAGCGGCATCCAGTCCGATCGATCCCGACTTGATGAAATCCACCTTTTCTACCGCCGAATCTCCTAATTTCATGACAGTGCCCCTGCCATATGTTTTCTCTAGTTTGTCCAGCGTCAATTGCAGCGCTTTCAACTTCTCTTTGTTTTCTTCAGCATCTTTTGCCATAAGATTTTCCTTTCTTTTACATTAATACTGCCAGGATCTGTTGCGCATGGTTTTTTGTGTCGACCTTTGTGAAGATGTGTTCAATAGCACCCTTCTCATCGATCAGAAACGTTGTTCGAACCACCCCTTCATATTCCCTTCCGTACAACTTTTTCTTGCCCCATACCCTGTAATCCCGGATAATTTTCTTTTCTATATCCGGTATCAGGTCAAAAGG
>JAFGNY010000023.1 GCA_016926765.1 Bacteroidales bacterium
AAATCACGGGCAATCGCGCTGTAAAGCAGATAAAAGTATCCGTCATCAGCATAATAGGCATTGTAGGATTCAATCTGTTTGAATCCTCCGATCTCCCAGTCCCTGATATCCACAATCCCGTCTTCGTTGATATCAAGGTTGTTAGTGTACATTCCATCGTTGTTCAGGTCGATCCTGATGGAGTCGTTATAGCCGACCGTAGTAAACCCATGTGAAGAATTGGAACTCAGCGCTGTAACCACATGGTGCCCGGCTTCGGGTGTCCCGGCAGGAAGTACCTCGTATTCACTGCAGCTGGTGGCAAAGTGAACCAATCCCCCGGAAGAAGATCCCGTAAAATGGTCGTTCAGGTAGTTTTTCACCAGGTTGATCCCCTCCTCGGTGTCGACTCTGATCCCCCGTACTTTCCGGATACGGTTCTTCATGGCATCGTAATATTTATTATACCCGGTTGGCCAGCCTGTGTACGCTGTCAGCGAATCAGGCCCCATATCAGTGCGGTTCATGGCTCCCTGATTCTGAAGCAGGTGAAAGCTGTGAAAGGAACTCACACCGGTATTGATCCCATGATTAAAAAAGGTCCATGTATAGAGAAACGGATAGGTGTTTTCGGGAAGCTTGCCATTGAGGCCCCTGGCCCGGTTGATCTCATACCCGAACATATACGTGCATGAAGAAACCTGCAGGCAAGCCCAGTAGGGAGATTGAAGGGTGAAGCCGGCAAACCAGGGATGGATGGAGTTGTCAACGGAGACCGGGAGGCTTTTTAGCGTGCGGACCGAACCTGGTTCAACGAGCGGGATACGCGAGAAGAGCAGGGAATCGTATGCCCTGACAGAGGCAGGAACCATCGGAATGTCATTTTCAATCTGACTGCTGGCCGTGAGGGTGATCAGGAGGGAAGCAATAGGTAGAAGGAAGGGAAAAAAATGGTTTAGGTACATCGTTGCCGTGATGAAATCTAATCGGGATTAAAGTTACAATGATATTTTTCAATGAACAAACTGGACAGCGATTAATACGTTATAAAAAAAAACTAACTTTACAAGGACAAACGGTAGTTCATTCCTTTCACTTCCATGAAAACGACAGGTTTTCTGTTCCTCCTGATTCTGTTGATCTTTCCGCATAGTGGAATTTCTCAGCACTGCGGGCCGACTGGGGCTCCGGCTTTCATCGCTCCCGATACCGTTTGTCAGGGATACGAAGTGGTGCTGTCGAATACCACTCCGGGAAATACCTTTCATTGGAACTTCTCTTCAGGGAATGCAACCACGCCGCCTTATGGTGTCAATATCGGAGATCCGGGTGGATACCTCCAAACACCTTATTATATCCATACTATTAAGGACAGCACTCTCTTTTATTCATTTGTTTCGACCTCCCAGAGTGGAGAAGTGATTCGCTTTTTTCATGGAACATCCCTGACAGGATATATTGATTCCGTGACGAACCTGGGAAGATTCGGTGTGCTAAATTATGATATTAAAGGATTGTGTACAGGAAATGATAATGGACATTGGTATCTCTTTGTTGTTGACAAATCGACAGTTTTGCGACTGGATTTTGGATCTTCTCTTATGAATGATCCTGTAGCTGTGCCGTTTACATTTCCGGATCTTTTTTTATCCGAAAAGATTTGTATTGCGAAAGAAGGGGATCAGTGGATCGGGTTCATAACGGATTTCACCAGCAGTAAATTACTGAGACTGCGTTTTGGGAATTCTTTGGCCAATGTACCCCAGATCGAGACAGCAGGACTCTTCCTTCCCATTGCCGGGCCAGTAGGATTTGATCTGAAGCAGGAAGAGGGAAACTGGTACATGTTTATTGTCAACCAATCCAATCGGACCGTCAGCCGTCTTGATTTTGGCAATAGTCTCCTGAACACGCCCACCGGTGAATATTTGTCAGGGATTGTTGAGCTAAATCAGTATTCTGATATTTCGATCTCTCTGGATTGCGGAAAAGCAACCGGCTTTGTAACAAACTGTGTGCAGGCCGGGATTTTTCTTGTTCAATTGTTCTTTGACAAAGGACTTGGGGGGCCTGTCAGGTCATCCCCGTTGGAGGATATTATGGCGGTTTTAAACAAGCCATACGGCTTGTCCCCGATTTTCAGGGAGGGGGATACGTTGTGCATGTTTGTGGTCAGTAATGGAAGCTCGATCATCTCACGAATGAATTTTAAAGGCATCGATGTTTCATCCCTTCCGACTTGGGACGGGCCTGACCCTCCTCCGATCACTTACTCTGCTCCCGGCAATTACAACATCATCCTCCGGGTGGATGAGGGGACTCCAAACGAGCAGGTGTTCTGCAAGAATATCGTCGTTGTTCCGGTTCCTGACTTTTCGCTTGGCCCAAATCGGTCCATCTGCGATCACGATACAGCCTGGCTCGATGCCGGCGCCGGATATACTTCCTATCTCTGGTCAACCGGTGACACGACCCAGATGTTGCCTGTCACCGACTCCGGAACCTACTGGGTGGAGGTTGTCAATTCGTGGGATTGCATCGGAACGGACACCGTGAATGTCAGTGTGAATGAGACCTTCCTTTCGGCAATTGATACGACGATCTGTTACGGATTAAGCTACTGGGCACAGGGAGCCTGGCAGACAGAGAGCGGAACCTACGTTGACACCCTGATGACCGTACACTACTGTGACAGCATTTTGCAGACAAATCTGACCACCGAGATCTGTGCACTGAAATGCTGGATTCCAACAGCCTTTACACCTAACGGAGACGGCCTGAACGATGTATTCAGACCGGTAGCTGAGAATATTCTTGAATACCGGATGATGATCTACGACCGTTGGGGCCAGCAGTTGTTTGAGAGCACGACGGTGACCGATGGCTGGGACGGAACCGTGAAAGGGAACCTGTGTCCTTCAGAGGTCTATTCCTTCATCATCTTCTTTCAAAGCTACGACAACCTGGGCGTCACGGAAAAACGAACCGGGACCGTGATGCTGGTGCGATAGTATGCAGTGGGCAGTTGGCAGTCCGCAGTTCTGAATTCGTAATTCATTTGACCCAGCAGCACAATCATCAAGAGAATGGAAATGTAAGAGGTGTGTCAGGCCACCCAATCCGGTAATCCGGCAGTCTACATCCCCGGGTGACCAGTGCAGATCGACAAAATAAGGTCTGTTATCGAAATTCCTTCCGGGTTTCACAGAATCCTCGTAATTTGAACCCCAAAATCAATAAACTCATATTTTATCATGAAGAACATTACCCGATCCCTGAAATGGTCAGGCGCGACTGTTTCTCTTTTTGTTTGTGTACTTTTGTCGGTTCTTATCCTTTCGGGATGCAAAAAACACGACATGCACGGATTTAAACTGATTGAAAAACGTTTCGTCAAGGAGCTGAATGCCGAATGCTACCTTTTTGAGCATACCAAAAGCGGAGCCCATTTGTTGAAAATAGTTTCCGACGATCCCAACAAGACGTTCGGAATTGCTTTTAAAACATTCCCCGAATCGGATGCCGGCACGCCGCATATCATGGAACATTCGGTATTGAACGGCTCGAAGAACTTCCCGGTGAAGAGTCCGTTTGACGTGTTGTCCAAAGGATCCCTGAATACCTTTATCAATGCCTTTACAGGCAAGGATATGACCATGTACCCGGTTGCCAGCATGAACGATAAAGACTACTTTAACCTGATGCATATCTATCTCGATGCAGTGTTTAATCCGCTGATCTACGACGATCCCCGTATCCTGAAACAGGAAGGATGGCATTATGAGCTGACTGCGGAAAATGAACCGGTAGTTTACAAAGGAGTGGTTTACAACGAAATGAAGGGATCTTTTTCCAGTCCTACCCGGGTGCTGAATTACGAAATCTATAAAAACCTCTTCCCCGATAATCCCTATGGATTGGAATCAGGAGGCTACCCGGCAGCAATTCCTACGCTGACCAGGGAAGATTTTCTGAATTATCACAAGCGCTATTACCACCCCGATAACAGCTACATTGTTATTTATGGCAATGCCGATATGGAGAAGGAATTGGCTTTTATCGACTCAGCCTATCTGTGTAACTACGACAAAGGAAATAACCCTGTCACGGTTACAGACCAGGCCCCGTTTTCAGCCATGAAAAATATCACGGCATACTATCCTGTGCTGAAAGGAGCCAATACCGAAGGCCAGACTTATCTTTCCTACAGTTTTGTTGCCGGACACAATACAGACCAGAAGTTGACCTGGGGACTGGATATTTTATGTGAAGTGCTGGTCAACCAGGAGTCGGCGCCCGTTCGCCTTGCTTTGCAGGAAGCCGGGATCGGACAGGATGTCTCCGCCTCCCTGGATGCCTACAACCAGAATGTGGTACAGATCGTTGTGACAAACGCCAATCCGGGCGACAGTGAGAAGTTCATGGAGGTTGTCAGGAAGACCCTTCAGAAGGTCTCCGATAGCGGAGTGGATAAAGAAGAGATTGAAGGTGTTCTGAACCGGATGGAGTTCCAGCTTCGTGAAGGGGATAATGCACAGAAAGGGCTTACCTATGGATTCCAGTCCCTCTCGGGATGGTTTTTTGCCGATAATCCGTTCCTTACTCTGGAGTGGGAGAAACCCCTTGCAGCTTTGAAAAAAGGAATCAACGAGAAGTACCTGGAGTCTCTGATCACAGATTACTTTCTCAACAACCCCCATTCGCTCGAGTTGACCCTGGAACCGAAACCGGGCCTGGAAGATGAAAACATGGCAAACGATGTGGAGGTTTTAAAGGAATACAAAGCAGGACTAACTGAGGATCAAATTAAGGAGCTTGTAAAGGAAACGGAAGAGCTGGTCGCATATCAGGAACGTGAAGACACGCCTGAAGCACTGGCATCAATTCCGCTCCTCGACATCTCGGATATCAACCCCAAAGCCGAATGGTTTGGTGTGGAAGAAATGGAAGTAGCCGGTGTTCCGGTGATTCATTGCGATCAGTTCACCAATAATGTGGTCTACATGAACCTGATGTTCGACCTTCGGGTTCTTCCTTACGACCTCGTGCCTTATGCCTCTCTTCTATCCAACGTACTGAGTTTGCTCAATACCGAAAACTACAGCTATGGCGACCTGAACAAATCCCTCAACATCAATACCGGAATGTTCAACGTTTCTCTCCCTACCTACCTTGAGAACCAGGATGACGACCTCCTGATCCCTGAATTTGAGGTGACATCCAAGGCAATGGGAGACAAGGTGGGAAAGATGTTTGAACTAACGGGTGAGATCCTCAACAAAACCCTCTTTTGTGATACAGAACGGTTGAAAACAGTGATCGACAAACACCAGGCACAGCTTGATGCCAATGTAAAACGGAATGGTTACGGATATGCCTCCCGCCGTCAGGCCTCGTATGTCTCAAAGCGGGGCATGTTCCGCGAAGAAACAGAAGGGCTTGATTATTACTGGTTTGTGACCGATCTGGCTAAAAAGTATGACTCGAATCCCCAGGTAGTTTGTGAAACGTTGACCAAGGTAGCTAACCTGCTTTTCAACAAACAAAACCTGCTGGTCGCCACTACATGCGATAAGAACCAACTTCCGGTGTTTTCTGACGGGCTGAAAGAATTGGTTGCCATGCTGCCCGATCAGCCGGTTACTTTTGCAGAATGGAACCTGGAGCCTGTGAAAAAGAATGAGGGATTGCTGACTCCATCCAAAGTGCAGTACGTTGTTGAAGGGGCTGATTTCAAAGATCTTGGATATCAATGGGATGGAAAGCTCAGGGTACTGAATCAGGTGCTTTCTACCGATTACCTGCAGACGAAGATCCGGGTGATGGGCGGTGCATACGGAGGCTGGAGTGTCATCAGTCCGAACGGAATGACTACCTTCAACTCCTATCGGGATCCCAACCTGAAGGAGACTCTGATCAATTACGACGGGGTGCCCGCATACCTCACTGCCTTTGAAACCGATGACAAAGGAATGACCCGGTATATCATTGGTACCATTGCCGGAATGGATACACCGCTCACGCCTTCTCAGAAAGGGGACCGTGCAGTCAGCTACTACTTATCCAAAACCTCACAGGAAGAGTTGCAGCAGGATAGGG
>JAFGNY010000167.1 GCA_016926765.1 Bacteroidales bacterium
CAACATGGTCGGGTTCCAAAACCGCACATACCCGATACTTTTCGGAGATGATCCAGGTAGGCGAGAGCGGGACCTGGTAGCCATTAATCGGGCTGGTCACCTCCACGCAATAGAGGTACGCGTCGGCGCGCCATCCTTGTTCGTTGTGTTCGATTCCCCATTCAGTAATTTGTTGGTCAACCGCTTTGAAGACCTCCTCCTGGGCCTCTTTGACCCGATGGTGCACTTCGGGGCCGCCACCGACAATGTTCAGCGCGGCCCAGGTGAGCAGGGCGGCGGCGGGATTGAGGTCGCTGCCAAAAGCCTCGCAGCCGATGCGGGCCGCCTCGAAGGGGATGGAGCCTCCGCCGCAGAAGGCATCGCCCACCCGCGGCACATGGCCAAATTGCCGCATCCCAAATTCGGTTACGAGCTCCTGCAGGTTGGTGGCATGGGTATGAAGATGATCGTTGATGGCTTGCCAGCCTGATTCAGAAGGTCCTTCCATCTGTTCAGGGCGCCGGCAGAACTCCAGTTTCTGGTCGTAATTGAGGTTGCGAATAAAAATCAGATTTTCAACCTCTTTTTTCTCCTCTCTGGTTAGCCCTTTTTTCCATCCTCCCTCCGGGTCGAACCAATGTTCTTTTTCTTCTTCAGTTGCAAAGCTCTCGAGCAGTGGAACCGGGATGGGTTTGTCTTTCCGTTTCAGCAGTCCCTCATCGTCCATGGTGAGGATCTTCAGGAAGATATCCCGGTCTTTTTCGGGATTACCGGAAGCGGGCATCAAAAGTCCAAGGATGGTGGCACGGACCAGGATGAGCGGTTTGCGGCCCCACCATTTACCGAGAGAGGTCAGGGTTTGGGAGGCGCCGGCTTTCCGCTCTTTGTAACTCTCTTTGGATACCTTGGAAACGGGGAATTGTACTTCGATGAAAGAGGTGGTCATGGAGCGGGCTTTTGATAAAAGGGTTGATCCTCTTCAAAGAGTGATTTCTGGTCATCGTTGAGTAGTTCCTGGGTGTAGCGTCCTTCGGGGATGGGGTTTTCGGTCAGGGCATACCGCAGCGCTTTGCGCCAACCCCGACCTTTCCCGTGGATGGGATGTCCGGTGGCGGCGTTGGTCATAGTGTAGAGCCACCAGCGCTCCTCGGGTTTCAATCCCAGCCAGTTCTCCACGGCTTGGGGGATGGCACCGGGGTCGGCCTCCTCCACGGCCCAGGCCAACACCATCAGCTCTTTTCCGAAGAGACGCTGTAACGGATTTATGCCGGGGTTCCAGTTGGAGACGGGCAAGCCGGTCAGCTTCAGCCGTTGGTTGAACTCCACCCGCGCGAAGGTTTTGATCTTTTCCCATTTCGATGCGCTGAGCATCACCTTTCCGGTACACTCGGGGCCGATGAAATTGGCGAACAATCCCTCTTCGGTCAGGTTTTCGTCGTAGGTCTGCAGTTCGAAAATGGCGATCTCTTTGGTTTTTGCCTTTGGAATGCAAACCACGAAATGGTGCTGGCTTTGCGCCGGGATAAAACCATATCCCAACACCGAATCGAATAATCCTTTACTGCTCGATTTCATGGTCTTTGTATTCGGTTTTCAGTTCGCGGATCAGGTCGAGAAACTGCTGCCCGGTGGCAAAGTGGGTGGTTTCGATCTGGATGCCCATGACCCCTTTCCCGTACAAACGATCCTGAATGAAGTTCATCGACTCCTCAATAACATCGGAATTCAGCTTCAAATCAGGGCTTGTTTGCAGACTTACCCACGATTCTCCGTTTATTGTAATTTCGGTCCCTGAAACCATGGCGTTGCATTTCTTCAATGCCTCGGCAAGCTTGAAACTATCGGAGGTGGTGTCGAATTTCAATCGTCTTTTCCACCGGAGGGGGATGGATTTGTTGATCTCAAATGTCGAAGGGGTGGCCGGCACCTTGATGTATTTGATTTCAGACTGAAAATGGTCCTTCATTCCAACAAAAGAGATCAATGTCCCGGGTTTGACAATGAACGGATCCTTGTAAATACCGCCATATTTCAATGGTTCGCTGCCATCGGTGGTGTATCGTATTTCGGCGTTGGGCGGTGCAACATGGATCTCCATCAGTGTTTCATCTCCCTGCGGGATAAAGGCGTGTTTCAGGGTAATTTCATTGGTCCAGTGCACCGGTTCGCCGGTTTTATGCTCGCCGGAGCTGTCGGTGCAGAGGAACTCCATCACCATCGAGTCGGTGGAGAGCAATTCCTGCAGGTTCCACTCCGGGCACTGCTCCGTAACCCCCCTGCCGTACTGGTAAAGCACTTTGTCGCCGTTGACCGGTTTAATCCTGAGTTTTACGGCGCCTGTTGCAGGGTTTCGTTCGATTTGCTGAACGCTGACACTTGTGGGCGGCTTATCAAAGGGGCCGATTTCGATCCAGTTCCCGTTTTCGCGCCAATGTTCGCGTTTCACCTGGCTGGTCCGGATCTGCTCCAGCGCATCGGGTTTGCACCAGAGCCAGTCGGTCATCTGGGCAGCATTGCTGAGTACATCAGCCCAGGGCAGTTTTTTCTGTCCGGCAAACAGTTTTGATTCGATCTGACGGATAAAGTTATCGGAGGTGATATCGGCGGTAAACTTTTTTTTCTCCTCCAGCGCTTTTTGCACCTGTTCTTCTCCGTTGTAGTTGTTCCCGACAAACTGCAGTTGGATATCAGCATCGTGAAGCCCTCTTTTTGTAGGATAGAAGAGTTTCACGAAGACATTGGTGACGGCCGAACGAAAGTTGAACAGATAGGTTTCATGCTGGTCGTTAGCTTCCTTGAATTGCGGATCATTTTCCGCTATCTTGTCTTTCTTGAATTGTTCAATAACGGCAAGGGAGGCCTTGATACCGCGTGCCTGCTCGTAAATCCGGTCCATCGACTGGTGGTCGCCGGTAAGAAAGAGCATCCGGTTCCGGAAACGCTCGTGGTAATCGTAGAATTTTTGCAGATCGGGATGCACACCGCCTTGCAGGTACGGTTCATAGATGATCAGCGAAACATTTCTGGCTTCAGGTTCGATCTGGTCGATGCCCGGGAGAACATACATTTTCTGATAGCAATATTTCAGGGTTGGCCTGAACAGTTCCTCGAGCAAGCGGGCAATCTCTTTTTTAACCGACTCGCGGGGATATTGCTGTTTGTACGAATTGATCATGGCGGAGACATTCTGCACATTCTTGTACAGGAAATTTCCGCTGCTGTCAGAATGGAGGTACCACGACTTCTGCCGCAGTTCAGGGATGATGCGGGAGGATACCGTCATGACATCCGCTCCCGGCGCAGCCATGTCGGCAGCGAGTTCGGTCGCTTTGAGACCTTTGTTTCCGCCCTGGATCAGACTTAGCGAGGATACTAGGATCAATCGGGCAACCCTGACCGGGAGGTCGTTTCCGGACTCTTCCGCCACTTTCTCGGCGGCAGCGGTTCCCCCCGAAGCGATATCATTTGATATGGCGTTGGCCAGCGTATCGTTGATGGCGGTAAGTTCGGCTAAGGTTTCCGGGTCGTTGGGATCGATATCGTAGGGATGGATCAGGTAGTTTTTATCGGCCCATCCATGTTTCTGATCCCACATGAAGGCAACCACCGTGCGCATAAAACGGATCAGCCCGCGGGTTTGCTGGAACCCGGGATTCTCCTTGAACCTTGCATAGAGGTCGCGGAGAGAGGGGTGGAATGGATAAGATGACTTGATGGCTACGGCTAGCTTTTCGGGAAGTTCGTTGGTGAGGTCCATCTGCACCGCTTTTTTGAGTTCGGCAGCATATGCGGTGGCAATGGCTTCTATAATGGCCGGATCGGGGTCCTGTTCAAAGAGTCGTTTTCTCAGAATATGATAGATCTCCTCGCTGTTTTGCTGAACAGGCGTGAAGTTCCGGGCCGAACGGCGGGTTTCGTTTTCGAAATTTTGCAGCGCTTCGGTGATCGCGCCGGAACCTTTGGAGTAGGTGGCTGTCAGATCAGAGATGACCAGCGCAACATTAGAAAGTTCCGATTTACCAAGGGCATTCATTAAGTTGGCCAGGGCATGTGTCGTGACATCGGCCAGGGTTCCTTTGCCAATGGAGATGGTGGCTGCATTCTGGAAATAGGGAGGTAATTCATCAAGAAGAATCAGCGTGGGTTCGCCTTTCAGCAGGTTGATCCACTCTCCCATTCCGGGGGCTTTCAGCGGGGAGTAAAAATCGCGGAAAACTTCCTTTTTCCCCAACTGTTCGGCAATGGCGCCCCAAATGCCAAATTCGGTTGACTGGCTGCCCGAAAAGGCGATCACCCTCGCTTTATAGGCAAATGGGGATTTGTACACCGTTCCCATGACCTTATCTCTGAATTCGGGGAACGCGGCCAGCAATCCCACGGCGATCATGTTGTGTGTTTTTCCTCCTCCCATGGCCTGGGTCAGTTTGAAGATGCCATCGTCCGACCGTCCCTCCAATCGTCTGAACACAGCCTCGTAAAGCTGTTCCATTCCTTTGGTAATGAAGTTTTCGGCGAAGAAATCAGCCGGATTGATCTTTTTATCGGCCAGGTCGGTAAGATCGAGGACAACATCTCTCCGCTTTTTGTCGAAAACGGAGGGGCGGGGGGTGAGGGATTCCTTAAGATTCTTCATCAGATGTTAATAAAAACTGATAGTTCAGTCGTTACAGAAAAAAGAAAGAAATGAATGGCAAGTTACAAAGAAAAAGGGATAAGCCGCTGACTGAATGATAAGAATTCACTAAACATTCAACACTTGTGCATTGATAGCGGAGGAGTAATATGAAAAACTATTGGTTGAATTGGTTCTCTCGACGAGTTCCTTTAATGAAGTTAACGAATCGGAAAGATTGGTGAATTCAAGTTTTTTACCAAGAAGTTGGATTTTTCTCTCATAACTATAGAGTTCATCAAAGAATGAACGGGAAATGTACCGGATTTTCTCGAAATCAAGGACTATGTTCGTTCCTGGCGCTCTAGAAATATAATCCAGTAAGGTTGTTGCTGCCGAGCGGGTAACAATACTCTCAGCGTTAAAAACATCGTATAACGAAATGAGACTACTTGACATATTTATATAAATCAAATGGCATTGTTGGTTTACTAAATCTGAGCATAATAATCGTCCCTGACCATGAATATGGGGCAAAGTTAAGAAATTTTTCACCATTCTGCATGGAATGAATAAATCCAACGCTATCGGATATGATTAAAAATTCACCTTTTATTTCTCTATTGGTTAATGCATCCCTAATATTCTTTATTCCTGTACCTCTTTGAGAACCTGAATATTCGAATTTGGAAGACAACCCGGAAGTAATCATTTTATTCATTGCATCCATGGGTGATTGAACATCTCTGCCTGCATGCAATAGTGATCTATAAATACCAATTCCATCATCAACTATGCATATTTCACATGTATTGATGCGTTTCCAATATTGTGCAAATAGAAATAAATTTTCTGCTTTAGAATGTTGGTCAATATTATCAATGACCTCGGAAACAACAAAGCCAATGGTCTGGTCTGTAATCAATTGTACAAATTCAGGATCGGCAATTATGTTCGATTTCAATAACCTGATAAAAATTCCGTGAATTTCATTTAACTGATTCGTTACCATACTTGGAATAGAATTTATCCTCAAGTGAATTATAGGAATATACGTTCTATCTGCCAGAATACTCCGAATATCAGACACTCCGTAGGGAAAGGAAACGGTATCAAGGTATGATGTATTTTCCCCCTTCGATTTAATAACTAACTGCTTCTTTGAAATTATTGCAGCTAAGGGTGTTATGGATAAAGGTGTTACGTAGCCTTCCTGCTTAATGGTAATTGAAGAATTCTCATCTTTCAAATCAAGATAAGATAGATTCTTCTTTAATTCTGAAAGACGATCAATCGTGTTAAATCTATCTTCAAGGATTATCACTTTCTTATTGGTTCGTAATTGTATAGATCGGCACATTAGGAGTTCCAACAAACTCTCTTATTTCATGAATAAAACCAATATCCAACGCCTCTTCGCTGGAGTAAGTTTTGCGCTCATTAAACATCCTTATCACCTCATCTGGTCCTTTTAATATTCTGGAAGCGATAATTTCTGCCATTTTTGCCTGATCCTTCTCCAGACTTTGCAATCTCTCCTTTAAAAAGTCTATCGGCAATGATGCTTCTCCCGCATTTCTAAAATTCATCTGGGGAGGATGAAGCAAAAAGGTTGATGCTTTACTTGCAGATCGTGAGGATCCAGCTAAAAAGATAAGATTTGCACTGGAATCTATCTGACCTAAATTATGAGTATGAATTTCTACATTTTCGATTCCATTCAGGAAATTAAAAATTGAAACAGCGTGAAAGACAATACCTCCATTAGAGGCTATGTTAATATGAAATTTTCTAATTCCTGATCTAAGTTGATCCGTAATAATGAAAAGCAAATTTCCGGCAGTTCTATCATTTATTTCTGCAATAAAATTTATATATACTATTGGATTTACTATTGGCTCCATGATTGATTTTTCTCCAAAGTTAATAAATTTTCTAATTCCGGATCATCCCCTCCACTCCCGCAGCCTCTTCGCATACCGCCGGCTTACGATGATCGCTTCCCGGAAGCCTTTCAGGGTGATCCGGTAAGCATGGTTGCTCCAGGGCTCCACTTCATCCACTTGTCCCAGGTTGATCATGGTATTCCGGTGAACCCGAAGGAACAGGGTTTCAGGGAGGATCATCTCCCACTCTTTCAGTAATTTATGGACCAACCCAGATTGACCGGTAGTGGTAAACAACTCGGTATAAGGCCCCTGCGCCCGCAACAGGAGGATCTCCTCCACCCGCTGAAACCGGAGTTTGTTTCCCAGCCGGATAAAGACAACATCGGAAGGGGCCAGTCTTTGGGCAGGAAATGCGTTATGGATCGGTGACAAGGGCCGACCGGAAGCAGGTTCCACCACCTGGCCGCTTTCCGAAACCTCACCAACCAGCCGCTCAACCGACCGGGCCAGCCGTTCCGGACTCACCGGTTTCAGCAGATAGTCCAGGGCATTGACCTCAAACGCCTGAACGGCATACTGATCCCAGGCCGTCACGAAGATGATTTTCCCGGCAAAATCAACCCGTTCAAGCAGATCAAATCCGGTCTCCCCCCGAAGCTGGATATCGAGGAACAGGAGCTCCGGCTTCAGGGAAAGGATTTTTTGGCCGGCTTCGGCTACCCCGGATGCCTCACCAACCACCTCAATGTCTGGATGACTGCGCAGCAACCGGATCAGCTCCATCCTCGCAAGACGTTCATCATCAATGATCAATGCGTGTATGGGTTCTTTCATGACGGTTCTTCGTTAGAGACGGGATTCTCAAGGTATTCCGTACCAATGGGTTTCCGGCCATGATGATCAGGGATCTCCAGCACCACCCGTACCCGGTTCTCCTCCCTGATTACCTGCATCAAAAAATCATCCCGGTAGAGGTTTTGCAGCCGTTCCTCCACATTCTTCAATCCGACTCCCTCTCTGCTCCCACTCCGGGTGTTCCAGCTTCCCGAATTGGTCACCTCCAGGCGAAGGTTGTTACCGTTCCTCCGGGTAGTAACGGCAACATCCAAGGGCATAACGCTGGTCTGGATACCATGCTTGACGGCATTATCCACCAGGGGCAGCAA
>JAFGNY010000024.1 GCA_016926765.1 Bacteroidales bacterium
ATCCAAGCTATTGATTCACGAAAATAAACAATTCCTCGTCACAAACTGAAAACCCGGAATAAGTAACTTTGCGCCAAATCATGATGCGGATATACGTAGTTGGCTTTTTTTTCTTTCTGTTTGGGAGTAGTGTTCCGGAAGGTTCTGCACCGAAGTGTGTTCGATTTTCTTACGGGGGGGCTACCTACCGGGGAGAAATTGCTCGAAAAACACATCCGTTGTCTAATCTTTCCATCCAGGAATCCCTCCCTTTATCTAAGTTGAAGCCGGATTATAAGCCGGAAATTAGCGGGTACCTTCCACGCCAGGTGGTACGAAGGAACCCTGATATCCTGTTCTCTCTTCCACTGTTATACAGCCGCTATCCCGATCTGGATCTGAATGAGCCTGCCAGCCGGCAATTCTTCCTGAATTATCTTGAAAATGGATCCTATTCCTCCATGATTACATTGAGCCGGGAGCGGTATTTTCAATTGCAGATTGATAATGATATTTTCAACTACACAGACAGGTATTACACCAACGGGATCAGTTTACGACTAATTTCTCCCATCCTGAGCCAGAATCCCCTGAGCAAACTTCTGATTCCTTATTGGGGAGAAGGGATAAATTATTATAGCATCTCACTCGTCCAGGATATGTATACTCCTTCCACAACAAAAATAGATGGGATCCTTGACGATGACCGGCCATATGCAGCTTATCTGTATATTGGAAGCGGCAAGATTACAAATGATATCCTCCGTAAGATCAGGTTATACAGTGAAATTCAGGTTGGGATAATTGGTCCGGCTTCATTTGGAGAATTTGTTCAGCGGTCCTTCCATAAAGCCGTTCCTACGAATAATGAACCGCTTGGATGGGAATATCAGATCCAGAATGATCTGTTGCTCAACTATTATGCCCGTATTGAAAAAGGAATCGTCTCAATCCGTGGTCTGGACATGTTAATCCATGGATCCGGAACTGTCGGCACGGTGTTCACGAATATTTCAGGTGGAATTTATCTCAGGACAGGATGGTTTAACTCTTACTTCATGAATCTCTTTTTTTCAAAACGTTCCCTCAATAAGATCCGTCATGCCCGGAATGTTCAGTTCTATTTTTTTACTGACATCTCCGGCAAAGCCGTTGGATATGATGCGACGCTTCATGGCGGTCTGTTCAACCGGACAAGTCCCTATACAATTCCAGGCAACAACATCAGCCGAATCACCTTGATCGGATCCGCAGGGATTGTTTTCTCCTATGGAGGTGTCCAGCTGAAAGGAGAACAATATTTACTAAGTCCGGAATTCGTAAATGGCTGGTGGCATAAGTGGTTAAGCATTGGGCTTTCCTTTAGCTTCTGATGTTGAAAACTTTAATAGGCAAGTTTTGAAGATTTCTCTTCCGGAAGTTTTACTTTTGACCAATGGAAGAGTTTAAAAAAGAGATTCCTGACCCCCTTGGTCAGGAAATAAAACAACTTCACGATACGCAGTATACACAACGTAAGCGGGCAAAAAAAAGTCCGGTTTCAGAAGTATTTTTTGAGCATGGGAAAGTTCCTCCGCAAGCGATTGACCTGGAAGAGGCTGTTCTGGGCGCCATGATGCTTGAAAAAGATCCGTTGACGGAGGTTATTGAGATCCTGAAACCGGAGATTTTCTATAAAGAGTCGCATCAGATTATCTTCACTGCTATTCAGAGACTTTTTGCAAGCACAGAACCTGTTGACATCCTTACAGTTACTGAATCTCTTCGAAAAAGTGGTGAGTTGGACCTCGTTGGTGGACCCTATTATATCACCATGCTTACAAACCGGGTAGCTTCTGCAGCCAATATTGAATACCACGCTCATATCCTGCTTCAGAAATATATTCAGCGAGAATTAATTCATATCTCTTCTGAGATCATCAAAGACGCATACGAAGACACCACGGATGTATTTGAATTGCTTGACAAAGCGGAGAACAATCTGTTTTACATCAGCGAAAACAGCCTGCGACGGACCTACAGGTCGATGCAGTCCCTCATGAAAGAGGCAATCCAGGAAATTGCAGCGGGTCAAAAACATGAAGGGCATCTGCGGGGTGTCGGATCGGGTTTTACCGAACTCGATCGTGTAACAGGAGGCTGGCAACGCTCAGATCTGGTTATTCTTGCTTCCCGTCCCGGGATGGGAAAGACTGCATTCGCCCTGACCATGGCCAGAAATGCAGCGGTGAACTTCAAGAAACCTGTGGCCGTATTTTCTCTCGAAATGTCAGCCGTTCAGCTTGTTACACGGTTGATTGCCAGTGAGACGGGAATCCCTGCTGAAAAACTTAAAAAAGGCACTCTTGACACCGACGAGTGGAATCTTCTGAATAGTAAAGTCAGCAACCTGATTGACGCCCCACTCTATATTGACGATACTCCGGCACTGACCATCTTTGAACTTCGGGCAAAAAGCAGGAGGTTAAGGCAACAGCACAACATCGAGATGATCATCCTCGACTACATGCAGTTAATGCAGGGAGGAGCAGAGCATAAAGGCAACCGGGAACAGGAGATCAGCAGTATATCCAGATCTCTGAAAGCCCTGGCAAAAGAGCTGAGTGTCCCCATCATTGCCCTTTCTCAGCTTAGCCGTGAAGTGGAAAAGAGGGGCGGAACAAAAAAGCCGATCCTCTCCGACCTGAGAGAATCGGGATCCATCGAACAGGATGCCGATATGGTCATGTTCATCTACCGGCCGGAGTACTACAAAATTGATGTGGATGAGCAGGGAGATTCTACTGCCGGGTTAGCGGAGATCGGAATTGCCAAGAACCGGAGCGGCCCCACAAAAGATATCAGACTCCGCTTTGTTGCCAAGTATGCTAAATTCATTGATTATGGGGAGGATTATGCATTTGCTGATACTATTCATGCCAACGACTCGTTTGATGGAAAAGTCAGGACCCGCAATGTGATGTCCAGAATGGATGAAATTGACCATGAAGATAGCAACCCGAATGACATTCCATTTTAATCTTCCAAAAAAGCTACTTTTTGTCCTTGTTATTCTGATCTCCAAAATTTCCGTGGGGATGTACATTTTGATCCCCATGGATGACAGTCAAAAAAATCATCTTAAAGCCTATGGCGTTGCCTATTGGGTTCTTCAACGGGATATTGAAGTCAGCTGGCTCTTGAATTATCGCGGAGGAAGTTTTATGATCCCCTATGCACAGGAGATCGAGTTGGAGTGTCAGATCCGCGGAGTCACTTCCCAGATGATCAGTAACGCACAAGCCAATGCGATCCTTGAAGAAATTTCAGATCCCGAGGTCAATATGGAAACCATTAAACTCCATAAACCCCCGCGAATCGCAGTCTATTCTCCAAAAAACAAACAACCCTGGGATGATGCAGTGACGCTGGTACTTACCTATGCAGAGATTCCCTATGATATCGTTTACGATGAAGAGATTCAATCGGGTGTTCTTCCGCTCTATGACTGGTTGCATCTCCATCACGAAGATTTCACCGGTCAGTATGGGAAATTCTGGGCAGCCTATAAACAGACTGCCTGGTATCAGGAGGACGTCACGCTGAACGAAAATCTTTCGCATCAACTCGGATTTGACAAAGTTTCGCAAATGAAACTGGAGACTGCAAAAAGAATCAGGGATTTCGTTGCCGGGGGGGGGTACCTCTTCTCCATGTGTTCGGCTCCTGACAGTTATGATGTAGCCCTGGCAGCTGAGGGAGTTGATATCTGTGATGTCATGTTTGACGGAGACCCTGCCG
>JAFGNY010000168.1 GCA_016926765.1 Bacteroidales bacterium
AAGAGAGAAAAACAGGAAAGCAATTTTAAATAAAAGCTCCCTTCAGGGGATTTAGGTGTAAAATCATAAATCGTAAATCATAAGCCCGTATGCTTCAAAATTTTATACAACGTCCGGTTCTATCCTTCGTCATCACGATCCTGATCACCCTTGTGGGGATTCTGAGCCTGATGAATCTTCCGATTGCGCAGTATCCCGATGTGGTTCCTCCCACCGTTTCGGTATCAGCCTATTATCCCGGAGCTGATGCGGAGACCGTTCAGAAGACCGTTTCAATCCCTCTTGAAGAGCAAATCAACGGGGTGGACAACATGATGTATATGACTTCCCAATGTGCCAACGACGGTTCCTGCAACATCACGGTATATTTTGAAGTGGGTACCGATCCCGATATGGCAACGGTGAATACGCAAAACCGTGCGCAAAGGGCTTTCAACGTTCTTCCTCAGGAAGTGGTTCAGGGGGGCGTGATCGTTATGAAAAAGAATCCAAGCATCCTGATGCTCTACGCCCTGGTTTCGGAAGACACGGCATACGATTTCAAGTTTCTCAGCAACTACGCGCAGATCAACATCGTCAACGTACTCAAGCGGCTCGACGGGGTTGGGGATGTCTCGCTGCTGGGTGGAGACGACTACTCTATGCGCATCTGGCTGAATCCGGATCAGATGGCCGGTCTTGGGATCACGACTACCGACGTCCAGAATGCGATCCGCGACCAGAACCTGGAGGCAGCGGCCGGAGGTATCGGCAAGAATCCAGCTGAACACGGGCAGGAGCTGAACTATACCATCAGGGCAGAAGGACGTTTACAATCGATCGGGGAATTTGAAAATATCATCATCAAATCAAAGCCCGACGGATCCATGGTACGTATGAAAGACATTGCACGGGTTGAACTCGGACTTAAAACCTACGATGTTCAGACCAGGTTTAATAAACGCCCCTCACCGTTTATCGCCATCTACCAGTCACCCGGATCAAACGCCGTGCAGGTAAGAAAAACAAGCGAAGCTACAATGCAGGAACTGGCCGGCCAGTTTCCTCCCGGGCTCACCTACAAAGTGGCCCTTGACACCGTTGAGTTTGTGGATGCTTCCATAGAAGAGGTATTGAAGACACTGCTGGAAGCGTTCGTTCTGGTATTCATCGTGGTGTTTATTTTCCTCCAGGACTGGCGTGCTACGCTGATCCCTGCCGTCACCGTTCCCGTCTCACTGGTTGGGGCGCTGGCAGCATTCCAGCTTTTTGGCTTCTCAATCAATATGCTGACACTCTTCGGATTAGTGCTTGCCATCGGGATTGTGGTAGATGATGCTATTGTCGTGCTGGAGGCGGTCCAGGAGAAGATCGATGAACATGGCATGACGCCGCTGGAAGCCACCAAAGCCACCATGCATGAGATCACCGGAGCCATCCTTACCATCACGCTGGTCCTTTCCGCCGTTTTTATCCCAGTGACATTTCTGGGGGGAACCACCGGACAGATGTACAAACAATTTGCACTCACCCTCACTTCATCCATCCTGATCTCGGCCCTTCTCGCCGTTACCCTCAGTCCTGCCATGTGCGTACTCCTGTTAAAACCAAAGCGGCAGCGCAAAGGACTGGTCGGGAGGTTTTTCAACGGATTCGACAAAGGGTTTGAAAAGACTACCCAGAAGTACCTGGGGATTGTCCATTCCTTTCTGCACCATTTCTCACGACCACTACTCTTCCTTGGCATCGTGGCAGTTCTGATGGTTCTCGTCATGAAGTTCATCCCTTCCGGATTTCTTCCTTCTGAAGACCAGGGTTATTTCTTTGTCAATATGATGACACCGAAAGGAGGATCGCTGGAACGAACAGACCAGGTAATGAAAAAAGTCGAAAACATCCTGGCCAATACCGAAGGGGTGCAATCCTACGCAGCTGTTCCTGGATACAGCATCCTGGATGCAACGATAAGTTCGACCAACGGGATGGTTTTCGTCAAACTCACTCCCTGGAAAGACCGTTCGAAAAAAGAACTTCATGTTGAGGCAATCCTTGCCAAGGTTCAGGCACAGCTCAGCAGGATTCCCAACGGAATCTGTATGGCATTCAACGCGCCGGCTATTTCTGGGCTCGGCACTACCGGAGGGCTTGAATTACAGTTGGAGGACAAGGTTGGCGCCGGCCTCGACAAGTTGGCGGAAGTTACTGCTGCTTTTGCCGATCAGGCGTCAAAGAACAAGGCGCTCTCCAATGTCTTTACGAGCTTCAGGGTTGATATTCCCCAATACTTTCTTACGGTGAACAAAGACAAGGCAAAAACCATGGGGATTCCGATCAGCGACATCTACGGGGCACTGCAAACGCTTTTCGGGAGCTATTATGTAAACGACTTCAACCAGTTTGGAAAATCATACCGGGTGATTATTCAGGCTGATGCCATTTACCGCGATAATCCTGAGGACATCAACCGGGTATACGTAAGATCGAATCAAGGCGACATGGTTCCCCTGGGCACCCTGGTAACCCTTTCACCCGCAGAGGGACCGGATGTCGTCAGGCGTTTCAACCTGTACAGTTCAGCCAATTTTACCATTGCACCCGCTCCGGGATACTCGTCGGGACAAGGTATCGAAGCAGTAAAAGAGGTGGCTGCAGCTACCCTGCCTTACGGGTTTGGTTACGACTACTCAGGATTAACCAGGCAGGAACTCATTTCGGCCGGACAAGCTCCCTTCATCTTTGCCCTTTGTTTCGTATTCGTTTATCTGCTCCTGGCCGCTAAATATGAGAGTTGGTTTCTGCCTGTTCCGATCCTGCTGGCCCTTCCGTTTGGAATCCTGGGTGCTTTCGGACTTCAGTTCATCCGTGGCCTTCAGGACAACATTTACGCTCAGATCGGGTTGATCATGCTGATTGGCCTGGTGGCGAAGAACGCGATCCTGATTGTCGAATTCGCCCGGCAAAAACACGAAGAGGGGATGGATCTGCAGGAGGCGGCTGTTGCCGCCGCGAAGCTCCGTTTCAGGCCTATCCTGATGACCTCCTTTGCCTTTATTCTCGGCGTAGTCCCACTGGTGTTGGCCGGCGGGGCCGGAGCAGCCAGCCGGCATGCGCTGGGAACCTCTGTTTTCGGAGGGATGCTCCTGGCAACCATCTGCGGCGTCATGGTAATTCCTACCCTGTATGTGATGTTTCAGAAGATGGAAGATTGGGTGAAGGGAAGAGGGAAGAAGGAAGAAGTAAGAGGAAAGAAGGAAGGTAAAATAACATGATGGAAAAGAGAAATTAATCGTGACAGAAAGTCCCCTTCAGAGGATTCAGGGGCTTTTTCGAAAATCAAATCAACCGGAGATAAAAAATATATGGCAATTAAAAAACATCTACCTGCAATCCTGACCACGCTGTTGCTCCTGATATTCATCGCAGGCTGTAAAGTTGGGCCCAACTACAAGCGTCCTGGTTATCCAACGGGGGATCAGTACCGGTTTTCTATTTCAGGCGACACCAATTCGATTGCTGACACCTCCTGGACTTATGTCTTCAGGGACACGGTTCTGCAGCAGATGATCCGCCAAGGTCTCGCCTATAACTTTGATCTGCTGATGGCTGTTGAACGGATCAACCAGGCCAGGGCAGTCTTTAAAAACGTGAGAGCCGATCTGTGGCCTTCCCTGAGCGCTTCCGGGGCTGCTGCCTGGACAAAGAGCCAGTCGCCCGCCGG
>JAFGNY010000169.1 GCA_016926765.1 Bacteroidales bacterium
CGCATCAATGAGAAGATGACACTCGACAGGAGGATACCTAAAATAATAAGCAGAGAGTAATTCGTCGGTAGAGACCACAATCCGATTTTATGCAGAATCATCTTTGATCCTACAAAAACCAGCAAAACAGCCAATCCCAGGCGAAGATAGGTAAACCGGTTCAATACATTGACCAATACAAAAAAGAGAGAGCGCAAACCAAGAATAGCAAAGATATTGGAAAAGAACACAATATACGGATCATGTGTTACTGAAAATACAGCAGGGACCGAATCTATCGCAAAAAGTACATCCGTAAATTCAATGATCAGTAAAACCAGAAAAAGAGGAGTAATCATCCGTTTGCCCTTTTGCCGGATGAAAAATTTCTCTCCATGATTTCCGGGAGAGACCGAAAACCAGCGGGAGGCAAATTTCACCACCGGATGGTTCTCTGTATCAATGACATCTTCATCGTTTGCCGTAAAAAATTCCCATCCCATCTTTCCCCCCAGGATGATCAGCATCCCCCCAAAAAAGATCAGCGACCAGGAAAAATGCAAAATCAGGGCGCTGGCAGCGAAAATAAACAGGAAACGCATGACCACTGCACCCAGAATACCCCACAGCAGGACCTTCTTATAATACTCTGGACGAACACGAAAGGAGAGAAAAATCATGATGATCACAAAGACATTGTCGACCGACAGGGAATACTCGATCAGGTAACCGGTCAGGTATTCAAGGGCAAGGTTGTGGTTATACAGAATGATAGCCCTGGCCGTATCTTCCGGAAGCCGGTTCAGGGAAATTGAGGGGTGAAAGCGGCTGATCCGGTCCCTGACAGCTTCAAGGGAATCAATACCGTGAAGCAGATTTCCGTAGTAACGGAGTAAAAAATAGAACCCGATCGAAATAAGAACCCATACCAATGTCCAGATCAGGGCTTCCCGGAAGGAGGGCTTATGGGTCCTCCGGGAAAAAACACCCAGATCCAATGCCAGCATAGCCAGGATAAACGACAGAAACACAACAAAGAAAAGGACTTCATTCAGAGAGGGTAACATATGCTGCCGACTAATACCGTTGCCCAAAAATAAGAAAAATTCTTACTTTTGTGACCCCCTCACCCTAAACAACAGCAGTATATGCAAAGCAACAACACCCTGCTCAATACCAATCCCCTTATCCGGTTTCTGAACAAGCCTGCCGACGATTTTACCCGTGATGACCTAATCCGTTTCATTGAAAACCAAGGAATCCAGATGCTCAATTTCCGGTATGCCGGTGGAGATGGCAGATTGAAAACGCTCAATTTCATTATCAAAAACCGGGAACACCTGGAAACGATCCTTTCGGCCGGTGAACGCGTAGATGGGTCCAGCCTCTTCCCCTTTTATGTCGAACCAGGATCCTCCGATCTCTATGTTGTTCCGCGCTACCGGTCGGCCTTCCTCAATCCCTTCTCCGAAATCCCTGCCCTGGATATCCTCTGCTCCTATTTCGACAAGGACGGACTCCCCTTTGCCAGCTCACCCGAATACATCCTGCAAAAAGCGCAAGCTTCGCTACATAAGGAAACCGGATTCGACTTTGAGGTGATGGGAGAATTGGAATACTACGTCATCAGTGAGAAAAATCCCCTCTATGAAGCAGCTGACCAACGCGGTTATCATGAATCGTCCCCCTTCTGCAAGTGGGAGATGTTACGCACTGAAGCCATGCATGCCATCGCTGCCTGCGGTGGGTTCATCAAATACGGACACTCGGAGGTGGGGACGTTCACCGAATCGGGACTTCTGTATGAACAAAATGAGATAGAATTTACTCCGGTCAAACTCGAAGATGCAGCCGATCAACTGCTGGTGGCCAAATGGATTTTACGATCCCTGGCTTACAAATATGGAGTGACCGTAACGTTTGCTCCCAAAATTACCACCGGAAAAGCCGGTAGCGGCATGCACATTCATACCCGGTTGCTGAAAAACGGCAAGAGTGTGATGACGGATGGTGATCAACTTTCGGATACCGCCAAAAAAGCGATCGCCGGATACCTCACCATGGCTCGCTCACTAACCTCCTTCGGCAATACCATCCCTACCTCCTATTTCCGGCTTGTTCCCCATCAGGAAGCACCTACTACCATCTGCTGGGGCGACCGCAACCGATCGGTTCTGGTCAGGGTTCCCCTTGGATGGCGAAAAACAGCCAATGCCATGATCCTTCATGCCAACCCAAAGGAAAAAGAGAACTCAGGATCCTATTCCGACAAACAAACCGTGGAGTTCAGATGCCCCGACGGTTCAGCCGATGTATACCTGCTGGGGGCCGGACTGGCTGTTGCCGCCCGGCACGGCCTCACCATGAAAAACAGTCTTGACTACGCCCACAAAACCTATGTGGATATCAATATTTTTGATGAAAAATACAAGGAACGGGTAACTGCCCTCAAACACCTCCCCTTCTCCTGCTGGGATTCGGCTGAAGCCCTTGAAGAACAACGTGATATCTACCAAACCGATGATGTGTTTCCTCCGGTGATCATCGATGGCATCATCAAACACCTGAAAAGTTACAACGACCAACACCTTCGTGAATCCGTCAAGCACAATGAAAAAGAGGTACTTAAACTGGTGAACCGGTTTTTGCATTGTGGATGATCCATCTCCCCTAACCGCCATATTGTCATTCTTTTAGCCCCTAAAACTGCTTTTCTGGCAGTTTTAGTCCTGATTTTTCGCCTGGTATATCGTTTGTACTCTTTTTGCCAGCAATATAAAACAATAACCTTAAACGTATAGGAGGACCAAATTATGGCAATCATCAGATGGCAAAACAGGAATCCCTTGTCGGACATTGTCTCCAATTTTTTCGATTCAGACTACCATGAATTTTTCGGCAAACGGGCGTGTGACCCTTCCGCCAACATCATTGAAAAACCCGAAGGGTTTGAACTGGAAATCGCAGCTCCCGGATTGAAAAAAGAGGATTTTAAGATCGACCTCGACAACGCTGTCCTGACCATCTCAACAGAGATGGAAGATGCGAAAAAAGAGGAGGGAAAGAATTATACCCGTAAAGAGTTCTATTATGGTTCTTTCAGCCGCTCTTTTACCCTGCCAAAATCGGTCAATACCGACAAGATCAAAGCTGAGTATACCAATGGTATCCTGAAAATTGATCTTCCCAAGAGGGATGAAGCCAAACTGGAAACCAAAAAAGAGATCAAGATCTCCTGATTTGAAACATGGTGTTTAATTTGGAGAGACCGCCCTGGAAACGGGGCGGTTTTTTATTCCACCCTGGTCCACTCCCTGTTGATGTCAACCCCTATTGATTTGTTCAAGCCTGAAAGCTGCCGGAGGGTTAAAACAAGTGACGAAACGGAAGCAGGATATATTCAAATATCTTCTCGATTTTGGGCCGGTTTTTCCATCGTTGAAAATCAAATGGTTCGGAGTTGCGTAAGGTCTCTTTCACGTGAAGGTCAAGTTGTGCCAGGATGCCGGGTTCATGACCGATCAGGGCAATCTCATACTGATACCGGAAACTCCGGTAATCAAAATTGGCGGAGGAGATGGAAAAGGTTGACCGGTCTATGATGATCAGCTTGGCATGCAAATTGTGCGGAGCATAAAACAGCAATCTGACATTGCTTTTATGCATCATTCCGAAATATTTGTTGCGCAGGATGTCCACCATCCGAACATCAGAATGCTTCGGCATGATCACCTTCACATCCACACCTCTCTTCCCTGCATCCATCAGCGCTTTCCGGAGGAGAAACCCCGGCAGAAAATAGGGAGTCTCAATCAATACACTCTCCCGGGCACTACGGATAAGCTGGGTGTATTTTTTTTTCAGCCGCTGAAGGGGTATGGAGGGAACATCCCTGACGATTTCGTACTCCCCGTATTTCATGTTACGGCTGTAACTCAGCTTATTCTTGATGTAATAGGGATTGAAGGCCTCAAAGTTCTGCTCAAAGATCTTGCCGAATGTTTTGGCGATCCCCCCTTTGAACCGGATGACCAGTTCCCGCCAGTTCATGTTGTATCCGGTTATATTGGCCGATCCCATATAGCATATCTCATCATCAATGACCAGAATTTTGCGATGATCCCTGCGATGACC
>JAFGNY010000170.1 GCA_016926765.1 Bacteroidales bacterium
GGTATCAAACCATCAGTTTTGTTTTCTAAACACCCATTCTGCCACCCGTATCACTCGGTTTGTTCAGGCCGAATCGGCTATATCAGTTTTTCCACGGCTCAGGGATCTCTCCCTTCGTCAGAATAATCAGATCACAATTGTCACCCCTGGGACTTTGTTGTTGGCTGTTTGCTTTTGGCTTCTTCCTTCCTGCACCAAGGCGCCACGGGTAACAAAAAGTATTTCAACACAATATGTTACCAATCCCTCTTACGGATTCTTCACGATAAAGTCGCCTGTAGCAGGATCCGGGGTAACGGTCGGACGGGCCAGTATCGTCTGGTCAACACTCTTTCCGAAAGCGATCTCCGGGGTGCAATCGGTTTCCGATACGACGTCATCCAGGCTGGTTGCTCCTACGGTGATCACACCATCAACGCCAATCGTGATGGAGAGGTCTGCCAGTGTCTCGAAATAGTTGTTGTCCACTTCAATCTTGACATAGATCGGGAGGCTTCCATCAAAAGCACAGGTTGCATCATCATTGGACGTGGCAATATTTCCGGCAAGTGTGGTTGTATGTTCAACGGTAAAGAGTGAATCGGTTGCCCAGGTTACGCTGGCGAGCGTTTGGACAGCATCAAGGCCTTCGATCTGGAACGAGGGAGTCCATTCACCGGTATAGTGGGATGCTACAATACGTGCATACATCACATTGGTACCATATTCATAGGCGACCGTCGGGGTGGCGCCAGGGGTTACAATAGCCGAGGAGACATCGGCAGCGCAATAGGTTCCGTCGTTCCCCTCTCCGCCCATACTGTAAATGGCCAGCAGGAAGGTATTGATAGGAATGATCTCCCATACTTTCATGTTCATCGCATCGCAGGTGCCATTGTTTCCGGCAAACTTGACAACCAGGTAGTAGGGATCGGTCATCCCGTTTACGACAGCCTGTGCCGACCAGGTGATTTCGATTTCATCCTGGCCAACGGCTGGAGCATTGTAGGTACCGGTAGCGACAATTTCATCGCCCGGGCTCGGAACAACGCCGGTGGCACTTAACAGGTCAACATTGGTGGTTACATACCAGGTAAAACTCCCGGTAGTACTGCTGTAGGGATTGTCGATGATCACCTTGTAGGTGTAAGCTTCTCCTGCGGCAGGGGTCAGCGGACCCGGTGTGCAGGTTTGTCCCTGAACGGTAGCGAAACCGGCGAAAAGCGCCAGTACAGTCATTGCAATTTTTGTTTTCATGATCGTTGTTTTTTTGGTTAATTGATTATTCATGGATTTCATTGGATTTGGTCTCTTTTTTTGTTTTACATCGTGGTTTTGTTCATTTCAGTTGGTGTTTCATACGCGGTCTTTTTTGTTTATTTTTATGTTGGTTAGAAATTTCTCGTGATATCAGGCCTGGCAAGTACTCTGACAATAACAACAGGCCGGCTGGCTTCCGGGGTGACGTTTCCGGATGGATCTTCAAGCCAGTATATTATGAGGTTATCTCCCAGTGGAAATTGAATGTCTGAAGGATAGGAAGAGATCTGCCCCGATGAGCTGATGGTCGTTCCTCCAACCAGCTCAATGCGCCAGTGAAGAAACAGGTCTTCCTGAGGAGCGCAGTCGTCGGAGAATGTTGCAGGATTCAGGTCCAGCTCGGTACTTCCGGAGTAGAAAGTGTGATAATCAGGACGTTCAGGGGTAATATCACCCATTCCGTCCCACCAGGCTTCCACGATATCTTGCACACACCAAAAGACGGAATCGGGAAAAGCAAGGAAAAAAGGTGGCTGATCGTCCACCACGGTAACAGAAGCAGTAGTTGTCGAACTGCATCCGCTTGCTTGTGCCGTGATGGTGAACAAAGTGGTTTCAGCATACTGAGGATTGCTGCTGTTCAGCGTTCCGGTGATTGGATTGCTGCTCCCCGAAGAGGGAATACCTGTCAGAACAACCGTGTTATCACGAACCCAGCTTAGAGTGGTTCCCGGTGTATCTTTCCCCGACGACAAGGCGATCGGCGTGATGGCTGTTCCCGGGCAGATCGTTTGAGAAACAGGGGATGCACTAACTTCCGGGCTGGGATGTACAGTGATGGGATAAGTAGCCGGAACTCCGTTACCGCAAGAGTTAGATCCATAGACCGACAGGATACCTGAGGTTGCAGCGGAAGAGAAATCGAGGGTGACCGACGTGGAGGATCCGTTGATCGTGACACCAGAACCGGAATAATTCCATGTATAATCAGTTGCACCCGCGATCGCTGGGATGGAGTAGGGAATCCCCGTTTCGGGAACACAAACCAGCGGTGTTCCGGAGATCGGTCCGGCTGTGTCAGGATAGGGACAGTAGCATTTAATGATAATATCATCTATCCGGTTCGATGCTGCATCATTTACCAGCCCACTTCCCTGCGTGGGGATGTTGGAGGTCATCAGCCACCGAATATAGAGGCTGGGCTGGTTGTCGCAAACAGAAGGTATTGCGGCGGGAGGGATCTGGAACCAATGATTGCCTGTCCAGATAGACCAGGTGATGAACGTGGTCCAGGTCCCTGAAGCGCCAATCCGGTATTGGATATCGAAATATTTTGGACCAAACTCACCCGGAGAAAATGAATTCTGCCAGGATTCAAATGTAAGGTCCCCATAGCCGGTTGTACTGAACTCAACCTGCCAGTATTTTGAATAGGCACCGTTTGCCCAATGGGTAGCGGAAGCACAGTTTGTGGTGATACCCTCTTCGATGTATGTTGGAGGAGCAACACCGCCATGAACAGTGATGACTTTATCCAGGTTACCGGGAGCCCCTCCATCAGCAATGGAATCATCAGGATCGTTGGGGAATGTCCATTCAACTACCGTAAATTGGGAATATCCCCGTACCCAGGAGGCAAGGATCAGAATGAAAATTCCTATGCGGATAACTCTTCTCAACAGGCTGAACTAAACAATCACGAATTCCACGGTGTCTGCTGAGGAGAAGTCAAAATGTGTGCCTCTTACATATGAATCAGTATGTTATATATATAAGTTCCTGTCTATGAGGGATAACCTGAATAGTGGTGAGGATTTTTTAGGATAAAACAGAAAGTTGGAATAAAAATAGGTGAAAGAAAACGCACACTTGTGCGGTTTCAGGAGGGATTGATCTCCCGTTGAATGGTGATGTTGTATTTTTTTAATTTTCTGATCAGTGCATCTCTGGAGATCCCGAGCATCTCTGCTGTTGCTTTTTGATTGAATCCACACCGTTGAAATGCTTTCCGGATCAGATCAATCTCTGTTTCCTGGAGGGTTGAGATGATACAGGGAGGCTCCTTCATCTCATCATAGGTGGTTTTCAGGGGAAAATTCTGTATACCCAGTAAACCTCCTTTATATAGGATCACGGCTCTCTCCGCCATATTTTTCAACTCTCTGACATTACCCGGAAAGTAATAGGATTGGAGGGCATGGAATACGTTCGGATCGATTTTCGGTGTAGGGGAGTTGATTCTTTTTGAAAAGAGGTCAATAAAATAGACCAGGAGAGGCTCAATATCTTCCGGTCGCTCACGGAGTGGGGGAATGTGTATGGTGAGGGTATTGAGCCTGTGCAGAAGATCAAGCCGGAAACTTTTCTCTTCAACCAATGCATCAAGATCATGATTGGAAGCCGTGATCAACCGGAAATCGGTGAACACCGGGTGAATATCACCAACCCTGGTGACTTTTTTCTCTTCAAGTACACGAAGCATCTTCGCCTGAAGTGGCAGAGGCATATCGGCAATCTCATCAAGGAAGAGTGTTCCGTTGTTACAGATCTCAAAATATCCTTTCTTGTCAGAATCAGCGCCGGTAAAAGCTCCCTTCTTGTGTCCGAAAAACTCGCTTTCATAGAGCGATTCAGTGATGGAACCGCTGTTAACGGAATAGAGGATCTCATCTTTGCGATCGCTGGCATAATGGATAATCCTTGCCATATTTTCCTTGCCGGTACCGCTCTCTCCAGTAATCAATACGCTGGTGTCGCGGAATTTTGCTGCCTGCATGGCAAGATCAAGCACCTCTCTTATCTGGCGGCTTACCCCTATGAGGTTTCGCTCGATCCGTTCCTCCAGTGTCCTGGAAATCAATGAATTTTTTAATTCGATCTGGCTGAGTTTCCGTGTAAGACGGAGAAATTTTTCGGTCCGTTCAATGGCGATTTGAATATCGACATGCCTGAACGGTTTTTTCAGGTAGTCGAAAGCTCCCAGCCGCATCGCCCTGATCACTGTCTCCATGTCTCCATGCGCAGAAATGATAATGACCTCCAGGTCAGGATAGACCTCCCTGACCTCTTTCAGGATATCCAGCCCACTGATCCCCGGGAGGCGTACATCCAGGATTAAAAGATCTATCTTATTATCCTGCAGAATTTTAATTCCAGCTTCTCCAGTATTGGCCTGGAATGCAAGAAACCCTTTGTGCTGAAAAAATTCGGTCAGCTCTTCGGTGAAATAAAGATCGTCATCAAGGATCAGTACAGAGAGCATTTCCTCCGGGGAGCCTGACGTTGAGCCGCTCTTTAGTCTGCTTCTCTCCATAGTGATTTATTTCTTCTACGAAATTATATCTTCCGGAGTTACACTATTTCTGGTCTACCGGGACGATAATCCGCAATGTGGTTCCTTTCGAGTAGGTGCTCTCCACTTCAATGGTCCCGTTCAACTCCTTGATAATGCCGAGAGATATGGAAAGTCCCAAGCCGGTTCCTTTCCCGGATTCCTTTGTGGTGTAAAAAGGGAACATCACCATATTCATGCTGTCAGGCGTCATCCCTATCCCGTTATCTTTTACCTCCACGACGATTGTTCTGTTTTTCTGGAAGCTCTCGATCCTGATCTCTTTAGCAAAGTCGTTGGTGGTCAGTTTTCGTTTTTCATCAATGGCATCTTTTGCATTCAGCAACAGGTTGAGGATCACCTGTTCAAACTGGTAGGTATTGCCAACAACGGGATCAATCTGATCATCGAGTCCGAGGATCAGATTGATGCCTTTTTGCTTGAACTGCTCTGAGATCATCGAGACTCCGTTCCGGATGCTGTCGTTGATGCTGAATGATATCCTGATCAGGTCATCCTGGCCCCTGGAAAAGGTACGGATATGATCGATGATGTATGATATCCGTTCAATATTGTCAAATATCCTCGTGCTTTTTTTTTCAAAATAGACCGGGTCAATCTCCGGATGTTGTCTGATCTCAGTCAGGAGATTATCTAATCCCAGACTGATGTTATTCAGTGGCTGGTTGATCTCATGGGCAATTCCTGTAGCCATTTCACCCAGACTGGCCATCCGTTCGGTTTGAATTTGCTGCTGCTCAGCTACCTTGCGCTGAGAAATATCCCGGATGATGGCCATCAGGGCGATAGGATTCCCCTCACTGTCTATAATCAGGGTCGTGCTGATTTCACTGATGAACTGGATCCCCCCTGATTTCATTACCCTGAATTCAACATTCTGAGACAGTTCCTCCTGCATCGTGGTATGGATGAGTTCAATGAACCGAACATGCTCATTTTCAGGAAGAAAGGCAAGAAAACTCCTACCGGTTGGATCCTCTTTCCTG
Organism: Bacteroidales bacterium; assembly: GCA_016926765.1. GTDB lineage: Bacteria > Bacteroidota > Bacteroidia > Bacteroidales > FEN-979 > QYOJ01. Next base: position 5,578 of record JAFGNY010000170.1, read on the forward strand.
TCAATTCCAAACACCTGCAGAGCGATGGAAGAGACCTCCCTGATCGTTCCGTCAATGTTCATGATGACGATGCCTTCGGGAGAGGCGTTGAGAAGCATCCTGTACATCTTCTCCGAGTCGGCAAGCCGCTGTTTTTGTCTGTGAAGTTCAAGGTAAACTTTTACTTTGCTGAGCAGGATGGACTTACGGAAAGGTTTTTGAATATAATCTGTGATGCCCGATTGATAAAACATTTCCAGGTTTTGCTCATCAGCCGGATAGGAGGTGACAAATATGATGGGAAAGATCTCCCGGTGGTTTTCGTGCAGTATGGTAGTCGCAAGCTCCAACCCGTTCATGCCGGGCATATGA
>JAFGNY010000025.1 GCA_016926765.1 Bacteroidales bacterium
GTTAATCCATATAATTCATGTTTGGGAAAGTGAGTGGTTAATACATAAATCTCAACCGTCATTTCTACACTTGCCTTCCAAACATCTAAATCTCGATGTGTTTTCATAGTCTTTTTTCTCATTAATCAGAAAAAGCACCAAAAAGTTATACCTTGAAAAAAAATTATTTTCAACCTGGTAACCGATCCATTCGGCAACTCAGTCACTCAGTCACTTGGTCATTTGGTCACTTGGTCACTTGGTCACTCGGTCACTTGGTCACTCGGTCACTCGGTCACTCGGTCACCAGAAAATTTTCCCATAAACAAGTATTTCAATACCGAAATAGCGTTATCTTTGTATCCGGATTGATTACTTTTGTAAAAAATTGATGATCCATGGGATCTGATTCTAACAATTTTATCAGCGAATATACTTCAGGCGAATATAAATACGGTTTTCATACGGAGATCGATACGGAGTTTGCACCTATCGGGTTGACAGAGGAGACGATCCGGTACATCTCAGCCAGGAAAAATGAACCCGAATTTATGCTGGGGTACCGGCTCAAAGCTTACCGCCACTGGCTCACTTTGAAGATGCCAACCTGGGCGCACCTGGAGATTCCGCCTATTGACTTTCAGGATATCATCTATTATGCCGCCCCAAAGAGAAAACCGGAGTTAAGCAGCCTGGATGAAGTGGATCCTGAACTGCTTGAAACGTTTAATAAACTGGGGATTTCGCTTGATGAGCAGAAAAAACTGGCGGGGGTGGCCGTGGATGCAGTGGTGGACAGCGTATCGGTGAAGACAACCTTTTCGGAGACCCTCTCCAAATACGGGATCATCTTCTGTTCTTTCAGCGAAGCCGTTCAGAAGCATCCCGACCTGGTCAAGCAATATATGGGCTCTGTGGTTCCTTATACGGATAACTTTTTTGCCGCGCTCAATTCGGCTGTTTTCAGTGATGGTTCTTTCTGCTATATCCCGAAGGATGTGCGATGCCCGATTGAACTTTCCACCTATTTCCGGATCAATGCGGCAAACACAGGTCAGTTTGAGAGAACATTAATTGTTGCCGATGAAGGGGCCTATGTTAGCTATATGGAGGGGTGTACCGCTCCTCAACGTGATGAAAACCAACTTCATGCGGCGGTGGTGGAGATTGTCGCCCTCAAGGATGCCGAAGTGAAGTATTCCACGGTTCAGAACTGGTATCCGGGCGACAAGGAGGGCAGGGGAGGGATCTTCAATTTTGTGACCAAACGGGGCATCTGCAAAGGCAGCAATGCAAAAATTTCCTGGACCCAGGTGGAAACCGGTTCTGCCATCACCTGGAAATACCCGAGCTGTATCCTTCTGGGAGATAACTCGGTTGGAGAGTTCTACTCGGTAGCTGTAACCAATAATCACCAGCAAGCCGACACCGGCAGCAAGATGCTTCACGTGGGACGCAACACAAGGAGTACAATCATTTCCAAAGGCATCTCGGCAGGAAAAAGCAACAACTCCTACCGGGGGTTGGTCAGGATCTCAAAAAATGCCGTGAATTCAAGAAATTACAGTCAGTGCGACTCTCTGTTGCTGGGCGATAAATGCGGGGCTCACACCTTCCCCTATATCCAGACAGAGAATAAATCTTCTATCGTGGAGCACGAGGCAACCACCTCAAAGATCTCGGAAGATCAGTTGTTTTATTGTCAGCAGAGGGGCATTGACACCGAAAACGCTGTTGGCCTGATCGTCAACGGCTATGCCAAAGAGGTACTCAAGAAGCTTCCCATGGAGTTTGCCGTGGAAGCACAAAAACTGCTCTCCATCAGTCTGGAGGGCTCAGTTGGATGACCCCACCCCTGCCCCTCCCCTGAAAGGGGGGGAGGACTACGGGAGGAGCAGAATCAGATAGTAAAGACGCGGCATGCCGCGTCTCAGTAAAGAAACCAACCATGCTACTAAAAATCACCAACCTCCACGCCTCCATCAAAGGGAAAGAGATCCTGAAGGGGATCGACCTGGAGGTAAACAAAGGAGAGATCCATGCCATCATGGGGCCAAACGGAACGGGAAAATCCACCCTGGCATCGGTCATTGCCGGAAAGGATGAGTTCGAAGTCACAGAAGGCGAAATCCTCTACAATGCGAAAAACCTGATGACTCTTTCAGTGGAAGAGAGGGCAAGGGAGGGGATCTTCCTGGGCTTTCAGTATCCGGTGGAGATCCCGGGCGTCAGCATGACCAACTTCATGCGTACTGCCGTAAATGAAATTCGCAAATACCGGGGACTTGACCCCCTTTCCGCAGGAGAGTTCCTGAAAATGATGGAAGAAAAGAAAAAACTGGTGGAGATCACCTCAAACCTCACTAACCGGAGTGTGAATGAAGGCTTCTCGGGCGGAGAGAAAAAACGGAATGAGATCTTCCAGATGGCTATGCTTGAGCCTACTCTGGCGATCCTCGACGAAACCGATTCGGGTCTCGATATCGATGCCCTCAGGGTGGTAGCCAATGGGGTGAACAAACTCCGCACCCCGGAAAATGCATTTGTCGTGATCACGCATTACCAGCGCCTTCTCGAATATATTATCCCTGATTTCGTTCATGTTCTGTTTGAAGGACGCATTGTGAAATCGGGAGGGAAAGAGCTGGCGCTTGAACTGGAAGAGAAAGGTTATGACTGGATAAAACAGCAACACTGATGGAACCTTCTGCTTCTAATCCGATCACACGCGAGTATTTGCTGAATCTCTTCCAGGAGAACTATAAGAAGCTGATTGCCGGTGATACGCCTGTTTTGCAGGCCCGTCGTGAAATGGCGATCGCTGCCTTTAAAAAACTCGGTTTCCCGGATAAAAAAACAGAAGATTGGAGAAGTACCGACCTTTCCGGAAGTCTGGGACTGGACTATCATTACCCCCTGGGTCCTTCCGAAGAGAAAGACCTGCAGAAGGTCTTCCGGTGTGATATCCCGCACCTGGATACCGCTGTGATCGGCCAGCTGAACGGCTGGTATGTGTCGAAAGATGTTCCTCTGATCGAGCTGGGTAATGGAATCATCATCGGCAGCCTGGCAGAAGCTATTAAAAAATATCCCCATCTGATTGAGCCCCATCTTGGCCAGTACACCAACGTGGAATCCAACGCCTTTGCCGCCCTCAATGCTGCGTTTACTACCGATGGTACCTTTATCTACATCCCCGATGGGGTGAAGAGTGAAAAGGCGGTTCAACTGGTCAATGTGATCCAGCACAGGGAGAACATTTTTATTCAGTCGCGGAACCTGGTGGTGCTTGGGAAAGGGGCAAAGCTGACGGTGGTACATTGCGACGACTCTTACGATTACCAGCCCTCCTTCTCCAACATTGTTACCGAGATCGTGTTGGGAGAAGGGGCTTTTCTCGACCACTACAAGCTTCAGAACCTGAATAACACCTCTACCCTTGTGAGCTCCAACTGGTTTCATCTGGAGAAGGAAGCGCAATTAAAGTCTCATTACATCTCACTCAACGGAGCGCTATTAAGGAACAACACCTACGTCAGATTCGACGGACCTTTTGGAGATGCCACGATCTACGGTCTTTACCTGATGGACCGGAAACAACATATCGACAACTATGTTGCCGTCGATCACGCCTCTCCCGATTGTGAGAGCAAGGAACTCTTCAAGGGGATCCTCGACGAACATGCCACCGGTGTGTTTAACGGGCATATCCTGGTTGAGAGGGATGCCCAGAGGACCAATGCGTATCAGAACAACCGGAATCTCTTGCTGACCGATACCGCAAAGATCAACTCCAAACCGTTCCTGGAGATCTACAACGACGATGTCAAATGCTCACACGGATCCACTACCGGCCAGTTGGATGAGAACGCGATGTTCTACCTCCGCCAGAGAGGTATCGGAGAGGATAATGCCCGGATGTTGCTGATGTTCGCCTTCGCGGATGAGGTGGTCAGCAGGATTGCAATTGAACCTCTGCGTTTCAGGATAGAAGATATGGTGAAGAAACGCCTTCAGGGAGAGTTACAGATCTGTGAACAATGCGTGTTGCATTGCAGTACACCGGAACATCCTGTGGAGTTCAGGATTGATCTCAGTAAGATATAATGGCACATTCTATGAAATGAATGATTTCGTGAATAATTAATCGAAAATTCCCAATGGTGTTTCCTGTAGAAAAAATACGCGCCGATTTCCCGATCCTCTCAACACGGGTTTACAACAAGCCGTTGGTTTACTTCGATAATGCCGCCACTACACAGAAACCACTTCAGGTCATCCGGGCTATTACGGAATACTACGAGAAGGAAAACTGCAATATCCACCGGGGAGTTCATTTTCTGAGTGTCAGGGCGACAGAGGCTTATGAAGATGCGCGGTGCGTGATACGCGATTTCATACATGCAAAGAGCTGTCATGAAATTATTTTTACACGGGGGACAACTGAATCGATCAACCTGGTGGCTGCTTCATTCGGTAAGCAATTTATCCATGAAGGGGATGAAGTGATCACCTCGGTGATGGAACACCACTCCAATTTTGTGCCCTGGCAGCAGATGTGCCTCGAACGGAAAGCCACCCTGAAATTCATCCCGTTGCTGGAAGACGGATCACTTGATATGGATGCTTACCGGGAGATGATCACTCCGAACACCCGCCTTGTGGCCGTGACCCACATCTCTAATGTCCTCGGAACGATCAATCCGGTAAATGAAATCATTGCCCTGGCCCATCAGCACAACATCCCGGTGCTGATTGACGGAGCTCAGGCGGTAGCCCATATGAACGTGGATGTGCAGGAGATGGACGCCGATTTTTACTGTTTCAGCGGGCACAAAATGTATGCGCCGATGGGCATAGGCATCCTGTACGGCAAGGAGAGATGGCTGGAACAAATGCCTCCCTACCAGATGGGAGGAGAGATGATCAAAGAGGTCTTTTTTACTCACACTACCTTCAACGAACTCCCTTTTAAATTTGAAGCCGGCACTCCGAATGTCGAAGGGGCGATGGGCGTTCGTACTGCCATCCGTTATCTTGGGGAAACCGGAATGGACCGGATTGACGCTTACGAAAAGGAACTTCTCGGTTATGCCACCCAGCGGCTTCTGGAAATAGACGGGATTCAACTCTATGGAACTGCTCCGCATAAAGCCAGCCTGATCTCGTTTCTCATGAATAACATTCATCCCTATGATGCCGGAATGATCATTGATAAGCTGGGAATCGCCGTGCGTACCGGTCACCTTTGTGCTCAGCCGCTGATGGAGTATCTCAAGATTCCCGGCACCATCAGGGCCTCGTTTGCCTTCTACAACACAAACGAAGAGATCGACCGGCTGGTGGAAGCGGTGAAGAAAGCGAAGGAGATGCTTTTGTAATTACGAAGGAGGAATGACTGATGAGAAAAAGCGAAAAGCGAAAAGCGAAAAGCGAACGGCAAAATCCAACCCTTCTCCAAATCAACACCCGTGTTTATCTCAATGCACTCTCCCGAAGGTTAACACGTCAGGCTACACTGGACGATATCCCTGACGAAGAGATCGAAACCTGGGCCATCTCAGGATTTGATTGGATTTACCTCCTTAGTGTCTGGCGGACAGGAGAAGCGGGCCGACAGATCTCCAGGGCAAATCCTCAGTGGAGAAAAGAGTTCGAAGAGACACTCGATGATCTGGAAGAAGATGATATCATCGGCTCGGGTTTTGCGATCACAGGGTATACGGTAGCTGAGACAATCGGAGGGAAGGAAACGCTGAAGCGTTTCAGGCAACGGTTAGCAGGCTTCGGCATGAAGATGATGCTCGATTTTGTGCCCAACCACATGGCGCCCGACCATCCCTGGGTGCAGGAGCATCCAGACTATTTTATCCGGGGTACCGAGGAAGATCTCCGCCACACTTCGGATAACTTCTCCTGGATCCGGAGAAAACACGATGACCTGATCCTCGCTTACGGACGGGATCCCTATTTCTCAGGATGGCCTGACACCATTCAGTTGAATTATGGGAATCCGCACCTCCGGGAAGCCATGAAACAGGAACTCCTCCGGATTGCCTCACAGTGTGACGGCGTACGTTGCGATATGGCAATGCTGTTGCTACCGGAGGTATTCAGCCGGACCTGGGGAATTACGATCGACTCCTTCTGGCCGGATGCCATCAGCCGGGTAAAAACAACATATCCCGGCTTTGTAATGATGGGAGAAGTTTACTGGGATATGGAATATGAGATGCAGCAGCAGGGATTTGACTTCACATACGACAAAAGGCTTTACGACAGGTTACGTGCCGGGGAAGTTGCTCCCGTGCGCGATCATCTCAGCGCAGGAATCGAATTCCAGGAAAAGCTGGTCCGGTTTCTGGAGAATCATGATGAGCAGCGGGCAGCATCGGTGTTTTCGTGGGATGTGCATCAGGTAGCGGCGATCATTACGTTTTTGACACCCGGGCTGAAGTTTTTTCACCAGGGGGAATCTCTTGGCAGGAAGTTGAAAATCTCCCCACATCTCGGACGAGGGCCTGATGAAAAACCAAATCCTGTAATTGATGCCTTTTATGCCCGGCTTTTTACCCTGCTGAAGATGCCTGTTTTTCACGAAGGGGAGTGGCAGCTCATCATGAGCAGTCCGGCCTGGGACGACAACCCTACCTGGCAGAATTTCATGGCCTTTTCCTGGTGTGATCAGCAGACCAACGTGCTGGCTGTGGTCAATTTTGCCTCGTACAGAGGACAATGCCGCGTTTGGCTGCCACTGGAGAACCTGGCAGGCCATCGCTGGTGTTTCAGGGATCTCTTCCGGGAAGAGCTATTTCACCGGGATGGCGACGAACTGCACACCTACGGCTTGTACGTGGATCTGCCGGAATGGGGATACCACTTGTTCGAAGTACGAGGTACGAGGGATGAAGTATAAATTGCCAATGACCAATAACTAATAACCAATGACCATTCCCGAAATTGAATCTCAGATCATCAGTGAATTCTCTCTTTTTGAGGACTGGATGGATAAGTACAATTACCTCATCGAACTGGGGAAATCATTGCCCTTGATGGATCCTCATTACAAAACGGACCAGTACCTGATTTCGGGGTGCCAGTCGCAGGTGTGGCTGCAGGCAGAATACAGGGATGGGAAAGTCTTTTTTACGGCCGATAGCGATGCAATTATAACCAGAGGGATTGTGAACCTATTGATCCGGGTCTTTACGGATCAGTCTCCCCGCGATATTCTTGACGCCGGTCTCGCATTTCTTGAGCAGACCGGCCTCCGCGAACACCTCTCACCCACCCGCTCCAACGGCCTCAATGCGATGATCAAGCAGATGAAACTCTATGCCCTGGTGTTTCAGCAGAAGTATGAAGGGAAGTCATGAGGTCATGGGGTCATGAGGAAATATGGAAATACGAAAAAATAACTGCCAACTTTCCACAAACTTTTTCACCTGTCCGCTCGTCCGCTTGTCCGCTTGTTCAAGCTAGTCCGCTTGTCTCTCAGGTATGATGATCCAGGCGAGGATATAAGCCAGCAAACCCATTCCTCCGGCGAAAAAGAGAACAGCCCATGCTACCCGGATTAAAACGGGGTCGATATTCAGGTAATTGCCCAGGCCGCCGCAAACACCGCCTATTACTTTGTCTTTTTGTGACCGGTATAATCTCTTAACCTCTTCTGTCATGGTTTCTTCGTTTTGGTTCTCCGGCGAAGATAATCCGAAACCTTTTTGCAGACAATCCTCCTTTCGATAAGATGCCGGAAATCGTCGGTAAAATGGTTAATTTTGCAGAAAGACGACCCGATGGACCTGAAAAAACTTGAAATGGAAAACAAGGTCATCGCTGCCATCAAGCAGGTATATGACCCCGAGATTCCCGTCAACATCTATGATCTTGGTTTGATCTATGAACTGACGATTGACGAACAGAATAACGTCAGCGTCCTGATGACCCTGACCACCCCCAATTGTCCGGTTGCTGAAGATATGCCCGGGATAGTACAGAAAGAGATCAAAATGATCGAAGGGATCGGAGAGGTGACCGTTGAACTTACCTTCGAGCCCCCCTGGGATATGGAAAAACTTTCTGATGAAGCGAAGCTGGAGCTGGGATTAATGTAGTCATAGGGGTCATGAGGTCATGAGGTGGTGAAGTGATTTAGTGCCGTGGTGATAAGGGGTTGTGGTGTAATAGCAATCCAGTTATCTGGAGCTAATCGTTTTTACTGATAGTATTTCACCTGTCCGCTTGTCCGCTTGCCCGCTCGTCCGCTTGTCCGCTTTTTTTCATACCTTTGCCTGCCCTTAACTTTTTGTACGCATGACTCCGGCAATCGGTCCATTATTAGCCAACGTTGATTCTCCTGCCGATCTCAAGAAACTGAACATAGAGGAGTTACCCCAGTTGTGCGAAGAGATCCGCACACTGATCATCGATGTGATCTCGGTCAATCAGGGCCATCTCGGAGCCAGCCTTGGGGCAGTGGAGTTGGCAGTTGCACTTCATTATGTATTCGGTACGCCGGAAGATAAAATTATCTGGGATGTAGGGCATCAGGCGTATGCCCATAAGATCCTGACCGGACGGAAGGGTCTCTTCCACACAATCCGGATGTATAAGGGAATCAGCGGATTCCCAAAGATGTCGGAAAGCGAATACGACGCATTTGGTGTTGGCCACTCCTCTACTTCCATCTCGGCAGCCCTCGGCATGGGCGTTGCAGCAAAACTAAGCGGAAACCATACCCAGCATCAGGTAGCTGTGATCGGTGATGGGGCAATGACCGGCGGGATGGCGATGGAAGCGCTGAACAATGCCGGGGTTTCCAATGCTAACCTCCTGGTGATCCTCAATGACAATCAGATCGCCATTGACAAGAACGTCGGCGCTATCAAGGATTATCTTGCCGATATTGTAACCAGCCGCACGTACAATAAAATCAGGGATAAAATCTGGTTCCTGATGGGTGGTGGCACCAAGTACGGGAAGAATTCCAGAGCTATCGTGAAACAACTGGGGAATGCGGTGAAATCCTCCATCCTCACCCGGAGCAACTTGTTCGAAGCCTTCAACTTCCGCTATTTCGGACCGGTCGACGGAAACGATGTCATCCGGCTGGTGAAGCTCCTGTCGGACCTCAAGGTCATCCATGGCCCCAAATTATTGCACCTGAGTACGGTCAAGGGGAAAGGATTTGAACAGGCTGAAAAGGATCAGACCAGTTTTCATTCACCCGGGGTTTTTGACCGGACTACCGGAATCATCCAGGAAGATAAATGCCATGGCCAGGCGCCAAAATATCAGACGGTGTTCGGCAGGACCATCATCGAACTGGCGGAGAAAAATCCCCGGATCGTCGGGATCACCCCCGCTATGTCGACCGGCTGCTCCCTCAACTTCATGATGAGCAAGATGCCCGACCGCGCTTACGATGTCGGTATTGCCGAACAGCATGCCGTCACCTTTTCGGCCGGAATGGCAACCCAGGGCTTTATCCCATTTTGTAATATTTACAGCACCTTCATGCAGCGGGCTTACGACCAGTTGATTCATGATGTAGCGATCCAGAGGTTGCATGTGGTATTTTGCCTCGACAGGGGCGGGCTGGTCGGAGAAGACGGCCCCACTCATCATGGGGCGTTTGACCTTGCCTTCCTGCGTTGTATCCCCAATCTGACGGTTGCCTCTCCCATGAACGAAGAGGAGCTGCGTAACCTGATGTTCACGGCCCAGATTGACGGCATGGGACCCTTTGCGATCCGTTATCCGAGGGGAAGAGGCGTGATGCCTCATTGGAAAACCGAATTTCAGAAAGTGATGCCGGGAGAGGGAAGGATGATCCGTGAAGGGAATGAGGTTGCCATTCTTTCCATCGGCCCCGCAGGCAATAACGTTGTCGCCGCGTGCGCAGCGCTGGACAAGGAGGGAATCTCTGTGGGACATATGGATATGCGTTTCCTGAAGCCGTTGGATGAGTTCCTTTTACATGTGATCCTGAAAAAGTACCGGAGAATCATTACGGTCGAAGATGGCACCATTATCGGAGGACTTGGAAGTGCGGTTCTGGAATTTGTCAATGAGCATCAGTATCGTGCCACAGTGAAACGGCTTGGAATTCCCGACCGGTTTGTTGGACAGGGCTCACTTGCAGAACTTTATCGTGAATGTGGCTTCGACGAAGAGGGGATCGTGCAGGCGGTAAAAGAGATGATTACCTGAAACCGGATGCCAGATGCCTGCTGATAACATACTATCAAATTCACGTCATTCAAAATTCCCACATCACCATGAAAAATAAAGCAATCGTCACCGGAGCCTACGGAGCTATCGGAAAAGCAATCGTTGCCGGAATTGCCGGCTATGGCATGGAAGTCATCCTGGTTGGCAGGGATGAAAATAAGTTAAAACAGGCCATTGACGACATACATGAAATTCATCCTGATGCGGCGCTTGGATATGCAGTCACAGACCTTTCACGGAAGTCTGAGATCATTGAGCTGAGCGAAGCCTGGGAAGGATCTCTTCAGGTGCTTGTGAACAATGCGGCAACCTGTCCGAGAAGCCGCACCGAAACCCCGGAAGGGATTGAGATGCAGTGGGCGGCGAACGTTCTGGGCTATTACTGGATGATCCGGTATTTCTCTCCTCATATGCGGGAACAAACCGATGCCCGGATCGTGAATGTGGCCAGCTACTGGGCAGGAGGGTTGAACTTCAGCGACCTTGAATATAAAACACGATACTACAACAATGATGAAGCCTACCGGCAGTCCAAACAGGCCGACCGGATGCTGGCAGCGGGATTTGCTTCGAGGCTGAAAGGAGATGGGATTGCGGTCAATGCCTGCCATCCGGGCGACGTGGTCTCCAAAGTGAGCAGCGACCTGGGGTATGGAGGAAACGAAACACCCGGGGAGGGAGCCGATACGCCGGTCTGGCTGGCAACCTCAGCCGGGGCAGAAGGGAAAAGCGGCCTCTATTTTGAACAGCGCGAAAGACGCCAATGCCCCTTTATGAAAGATCGAGCAGGAGTTGAGAGACTGATGAAGGTGTGCGAGAACTATTAACGTGCGTCTCAGTTAGTAGATCACAAGCTTTTTTGCGTAGAACTTCTGTTCCCCGAGAACCCTGACAAAATAGATGCCCGGTGGGAATGACGAAATATCCAGCGTCAATGGAATATCCTGCGATAGACCGGATAAAACCGTATGACTGACTGGAATCCCGCGAAGATCAAGCAGGTCGATCGTCAAACGGCTCGTTAAATCTTCCGAAACCTGAAGACAGACAGTATTCGTTGCCGGATTCGGGTAAAGCTGGATTCCGTCAGTTACCACTGTATTCTCTTCAATTCCAACGCAGTCGGATATATAGATATAGTTTTTCTTATGCATCTGCTGATTATGAATTCCATCAGAAATTGTCAGGATCACATCGTACAGGCCCGTCTCAGGATACTCAACAACAGGGTTCTGCTCCGTTGAAGAAGCTGGAATTCCGCCGGGGAATTCCCACTGCCAGGAGGTTACGTTATCAAATGAGTCGTCGGTAAAATGAATGGTATGCCAACGGCAGACATGGGTTGTGTCGGCATGGAAGAACGGGAAGGGCCCGTCGATATTTACTTCCAGGAAGTCAAGGTAACGTTTGAATAAAATCGCTTTTTGTGAGGGGGGATCGCTATCCACAAGTTGCCCGAACTCTTTGAATGTGCCAATGGTTTTATAATTTTCTCCGGCATAGGCAAATTCAAGGCACCTGGGTACATCATCCTCACTGTTCATCAGGGCAAATCCCTCACCTTTTGGGATGACTTCAAAGATGGCATAGGCTGAAGATCCCAGGTAGTCGTACTCCATCCCTTCGGTCATTGTCCCGTTAACTCCTTGCAATGCAGGGAAATAGTAAACGGTTACCCGTTCGGTGGAAAACTGAAAAATATCTTCCAGCATCTCTCCTGTCCCATAATACCAGGAGGCATAGCTTTCCATATAGACGTTTCCTCCGTTGGTCAGGTAGTTGATCAGCTGGTTTGTCTCGTCCGTTGTAAGGCCATAGGAACCGGGGAAAGAGGTTCCCAAAATAAAAAAAGCTGCCGGATAGATGTTCAGGTTTTCAGGAATGGATGTGTACAGATTGTATCCCAAATTCAAACTGTCCATCAGGTGGCTCATCAGAGGCACCGAAGTGGTGTTGGTGGAAAGGTTGATCAGGGCAACAGGATGAGTTCCAATGGTGAGACTGCAAGGATAAACGATCTCATCATCCGTATTATATGTAACCACTAATTCCATATCAGCTTGATGCCCTGAAGGGGTATTCCGGAGAGAACTTAACGTAAACACGGCATAGTAATCTGATTTCTCACCCATGCTTCCGGCAGAAAGGGTGGTTGAGGAGAGGATCTCCATAAATTCATCCTCTGTTGAGAGGGAGACCATCACGTCGTCGGCGGGCAGACTTCCCTGGTTGGTAAGAGTGAATACCAGGTCGACTGTCTCTCCGGCATCCAGGAGTGCGTTCACACCATCCTGCACCTCCATCCCGTTTACCTGCATACGAACAGCGGACACGGGAAGGAAAAAATGATGTTCCCATCGTTTCCCCCCGGAGGAAGCCACGATTCTGCAAGGCAGAGAGGTGTTATCAGGGAGCTCGGACTGAAGGAGAAAAGAAAAAGCGCCGGACAGATCAACGGATTGTCCTGCACCAATTTGTGTCACGGAGGCCACACTGTCGGTAATTAGTAAATCAGGATGATCACAGTAAAAGTTTAGTGTGACTTCTCCCATCTGAACCAGCGTGATATTGGTCACTTCAAGATCCAGAGATGCCGGCTCGGCAAACTGCAGATACCCTGAATTGCTGGCTAATTCATGCCGGATGTTTAGTCCGGATGAGAGCTGAAACAGTTTGTCGGCGCTTATCCCCTTACTATCCGTCACCCTGATGGGTAAATCATAAAGGGTATTGGTATCGGCACCGGTGATGGAGAGATATCCTTCCGGCGTCAGGTTGATGATTCCGGGAATCATAGGCGGGATCCAGGCATAGGAATTTCCCGATTCGGCTTCCAGATCGAAAATGGGGTCAATCACCGTATTGAATTTTTTACCCTGAGAAATACCCGTCCAGACGATCAGGTTATTTTGTCCTAAGGTAGGATCACCATAACTAAACGTTGTTTTTCCATCGGGAAAAAGGGTCATACCAAACTCCACGCTGGTCTGGGCCTCCGCTCCAGATACTGAGAGCTGCCAGCGGAACCTGACCGAATCAGGCGAGGTGCTCATCCACATCCCGTCGCCATCCGACTGACGGATCACAAAATTCCATGAAAAGGCAGGGGCGATAGCCAGACTGTAGTCAAACATATCAGAAGGACTGCATAAATAGGGATATGGAAGGTGATCATTTGTAACATGGATCATCCCGTAGGCATTGACATAGAGCGTGTCGTAGAATGTTCCAAAGAAAGGAAACGCAAAGGGTAACGGAACTGTCGCATAGGGTTTCCCCGAGCTTTGCGGATTAAGCTGCTCATCGGTAAACGGACTGTATGGTGTACTTCCTGTCAGTTTCTGATAAGGCAGGTGCAGCGACCAGGTATAGGGTGATTCTCCTCCCTGGGCCTGAAAATCGGCCCAGTAATTTCCTGAGGAGAAGGGAGGTAACTCGTCATTCAGGATTTCAGGGCAGTCATAGTACACGGAACCAATGGTAGAGAGGATGGTGGTCCCCTGGTTGTTGATGGGAACTTCTGTGGTGCTGCAGGGGAAAACATGGGTAGAGGCATCGTAGTGAAGAAAAGAGGCTTCATGCACGATTCCCTGACCGGTATTTGAAGGGTCACGCTCTTCCACGATGAGAAAGAACTTGGCCGGAACACCTGGCTCAACATAACTCAGCAATGGGGTCACATCAATACCAAATTCCAGCCTCTTCTGTGCGGGCAGGGAGTCAAATCCCTGCATGTAATAAGGGCCTCCCTGATTGGAGAAGATAATGGGTTGGTATACATGATCGGGAAAGTCTGCCTGAATGTCGTGGCTTACTCCCGCCATGATATTCAATTGATTGCGAAGGTTGTGTTCCAGATCGATTTTCAGGGTGAGGAGGGGAGAGTAGTCGGGATCCGGTTCAACGATATAGACACGGTTGTTCCACACACCCCCCTCTTCAAATGAGGAGGCCATGGCATGGTAAAGCACATAAAAATATCCCTGATCACTCCACCAGGCTCCGTAGGAATTTGCCAGCCTGAACCCGCCAAATTCCCAGTCACGGGCATCTACAAGGCCGTCTCCGGTGATGTCGATATCATTGGTGTATAGGCCGTCCTGGTTCAGGTCGTAGCGGATGGAATCATGGTATCCAACGATCGTCATTCCATGTGTGGGATAGTTGCCCCATTCCCTCATCACAAATTTGCCGGCTTCCGGAGTGTTAACCGGGAGGATAGCCCCTGTCATCACCGGGCTGGAAGCGGTGAAACAGCCGATACCCCCCGTGGGTGATCCATCGAAGTGGTCATAGAGGAACTGTTTCATCGTTTGGATCCCTTCGGCCGAGTTGATCCTGATTGCATAAATATTCCGGATGCGGTTTTTCATGGCGTGGTAATACTTGTCGTACCCGTTGATCCATCCTGTCTCAAGTTGATTGGTGTCGGGACCAAAATCGGCAACGGTCATATGCCCCTGTTCCATCATGGCATGGAAGGTATGCAGGAAATTGACGCCGGTGTATCGTTCGCCGTCATTGAAAAAGTGCCACATATAATGTGGAGGATACATGTTTTCAGGAGCTTTGCCGTTGACGTCCCTCAACCGGTTCATCTCGTAGGCGAAGGTGTAGGCTGTTCCGCAAAACTGCTGGCAAGTGAAGAATCCTTCCTGGTCGAGGATACCCGGAAACCAGGGATAATAGCTGTTGTCGAGTGAATCGGGAAGGGTTTGGGAAAGGGCATCCGCGGGAAGTATCATGACAGGGATGCGGGAGGCTACAATGGAATCGTACGCCCGCTGGCCGGGATTGGAAGAATAAAAATCCACCTGTCTGTCAAGAGTCTGTGAAGTGAGGAGCCCGGGGAGGAGGCTCAGCCATCCTGCCAGGGAGAGAAACAAACTTTTAAACAGCAATCGGGTCATTTGTAAGGAATTAAGATATCATATCTGGGAAGACAATTCAACCTGGTGAAAAGTTGCTTTGAATTGTTAACTAAATCCGGGAAACAATTCAACGAACGAAAGTACGTTTTTTTATTTTTACCACCTGTAGGACATATCTATTCAATTATATGTTTCGTCGATTCCTTTTCCTTTTATCTGTTACTGCATTCCTCCTGATGATTTTTTCCTGTCATGAGACCGAAACCAGTCATGTGGCGGTCAATTGGTGGGACTCCCTCCATCAGGCTGAGAAAGATTCCGTTGTGTTGACACCCCTGTTGAATGCGTTGACAGCTTTTATTTCGACACGGGGCATAGATTCCAGTTCCACCAGTTTTCTGATCGTTGACGATACAGAAGAGAATCCTGTTATCCTTGCTGAGTTTCACCAGAACCAGTTGCTGATCCCGGCTTCTGTGCAGAAGCTCCTTGTTACGGGTGCCGCACTGGAAATTCTGGGAGACAAAGCAAAGAAAGATGTCACCACCACCAATCTGCAAAGTAATAATCACCTTGCTAATAAGCTGTTACAAACGATTGGCAAGGAAACCTACGGCACCTATTCCTATTCGGATGGAATCCGTGCGGTGTTCCGGTTCTGGGAACAGAGAGGGATTGATATGTCAGGTGCCCGGATGGCGGATGGAAGCGGACGTCGATATGATAATTTTTTAACTGCCCGCCA
>JAFGNY010000171.1 GCA_016926765.1 Bacteroidales bacterium
GGATGGCGAAAGGTTGTTGCCTCTCCCACACCTCTTGTCATCATGAACAAGAAGACCATAGAACGTATTTCACGGGAGGGGCAAATTGTTATCGCTGTGGGGGGAGGAGGAATACCGGTTTTTTATGTAGCTCCCAACAAACTTCAGGGTATCGATGCGGTGATCGACAAAGATCTTGCTTCGGCATTGCTTGCCTCACAGATCAATGCCGACAAATTATTTATTCTTACGGATGTCCCGAAGGTCTGTCTTAATTACAATACACCTAAACAAAAGAGCCTCGACAGAATAACGATTGCCGAAGCCAAACGGTTTCTTGAAGAGGGTCAATTTCCGGAAGGGAGTATGGGCCCGAAAATCAGGGCCGCCATTCATTTTGTTGAACGTTCGGGCAAAGATACGATTATTACAAAAACTACTATGCTGGGAATTGATAACGGAGGTACACGAATCACCCTGGTTTAGAAAAAAACATCCACTTCCCCTGCACGAACAAACCTCTTATTTGTTAAATAATTTTCGAATCGGACTGAAAGGAAAATCAATGGAAAAAGAAGTTCCTTCTGTACTCTTGATCGTAAGGACTCCGTTAAGTTGTTCGACCAGTAATTTTACAATGAACATGCCTAACGAATGCTGATCATCGACTTTAAAATCTGCCGGAAACCCGGATCCGTTATCCGCTATGGTGAGGGAAATGGTCCCGTTTTTTTGGGATAACCTGGCTGTTATTATTCCTTCCTGATTCCCGGTAAATGCATATTTGATCGCGTTTGTTAATAGTTCATTGGTGATCAAGCCAACAGGAAGTGCGGTTTCAATAGAGACTTCCATTGGTTCGAAATCTTTATCCAGGACCACATTGGGAGAAGAAAAAGAACTTAAGACAATGGTAGTCAATGAGCTGAGGTATTCATGGAGTTTGACTCTGTCAAGGTCTTCCGACCGGTAGAGATGTTCATGAATGAGGGCCATGGAACGGATTCGCAATTCGATGTCAGAGATAATTTTTTTAAGTTCCGGATCATGAACCTTTCTCATCTGCAGGCTTAACATACTGATCACAATGGCCAGGTTGTTTTTGACCCGGTGGTGAATTTCTTTGAGCATAACCACTTTTTGTTCAGCTGCGATCTTCAACTCCTCTTCCATGATTGTTTTTTCATTGAACTCGGCAAGTACCCTTTTATACTGTGCATCCAGTGCTTTCTGGTGCAGGAAGTTCTTTTTGTTCAGTTTCTGAAAAGAGTAGGCAATAAAAAATCCAAGGACTGCGGTGCTAATTACGAAAAAAAGGTTGTTAACGGCCAGGACAAGATTATCACTAAATGAATGATTCAGGATATTCGCCAGGATATAGGCAACCAGTTGCAGCAAACCCAGAGTTACAAGCATAGCGAAGCGAAGCCTGAAAAAGGTATAAAGTCCAATGGTCATCAGCATCACCCAGGCGTAATAATACTGGTAGCCTGGTTCATGTGTACCGGATGTTACCCCGACAAGGAAAATGGTTACACAAAGCAGGGTATTGAGGATGATAAAGAGGATGGATAAAAAAGGGCGTAGTTTCCGGATGTACATGGTGAGAATATAGATCAGGAAAAAAGGAATGATGATACCGAACCTCAAGAAATATCGAAATTCTTTGACTTCCGGCAGGAATAACTCGTTGCCTACTTCAAACAAGAAAAACAGGAGAAGGTTCGCGATCAAACCCACGCGTGTGCTTGGGATGGATGAGAAAAGATAGAAGTCGAGAAATTCCTTGTTGAGCTTTTTCCGGTCTTTCCGGTCCATACTGATGTTATTACGAAGTAAAAATTCTGACTAGAAGTAGATATCTCGCTGCCCTTCTTTTATTCGTTGAAGCTTTTCCTGAAGAAGGGTTTTAAACTTGTCGTCAGGCATCTCGCCAAGTTTTTTCCGGATAAGGTGATATCCTTTTTTTTTCGTTTCGGGGGGGGCGTAGTCTTCCAGGTATTCGGCCAGTGTCATCAGTGCGTTAGGCTGGCAGTACCGTTTGATGAAGCCAGGTACTGAGAACTCCATGAAGTGTTCTCCTGTACGGCCAAGCCGGTAGCAAGCGGTACAGAATGAGGGGATGAATCCATGGTCGATGAGTTCCACCATGATCTCATCCAGCGATCTGTTGTCGTTGATCTGGAACTGTTCGAAGTCGATATCCTGAACCTCTCCCTGTTTCATTCGTGCATAGCCCCCCATTTCGATATTTGTCCCTCCATCAATCTGAGATACACCATATTGCATAATTTCATCCCGAATAAAAGCAGGTTCACGTGCTGTTAGGATCAGTCCTGTATACGGAACTGCCAAACGCAGGATGGCCACCAATCGTGTAAACTCATCATCACTGACCAGGTGCGATTTATCGATATTGAGTTCAGAAGCATACTGGAGTCTGGGGAATGAAATCGTATGCGGCCCAACCTGGTAGACGGCCTCAAAATGGTTGGTATGTCTGAGTAAACCAAGTACTTCAAACCGCCAGTCATACAATCCGAATAAGGCACCGATGCCAACATCATCGATCCCTGCTTCCTGTGCCCGGTCGAGAGCGGTCAGGCGCCAGTTGAAATCCTTTTTAATTCCACCCAGATGGACCTTTCTGTATGTCTCTTCATGATAGGTCTCCTGGAAAATCTGGTAGGTCCCGATTCCTGCTTCTTTGATGACCCGGAACCCATCAATATCCTGGGGTGCTGCGTTGATGTTGACCCTTCTGATTTCACCCCGGCCCGATTTCACGGAATAAACGGTTTTAACCGTGTCAGCAATAAACCGGGCATCATATTTCGGATGTTCACCATAGACCAGTATCAGCCGTTTTTGTCCCACATCTTCAAGGGAGGTGACCTGTTTGATCAATTCTTCCCTTGAGAGTGTTATCCTTTTAACGACGAGATTATCTGCTTTAAAACCGCAGTATGCACAGTTGTTGGTGCATAGGTTTCCAATATATAAGGGGGCGAAAAGGACTATGCGCTGTCCGTATACCTTTTCTTTTAGTTTTCTGGCACCCTCTTTAATTTCAGTAATCAGCTCAGGATCATTGGCATTGATCAGTACAGCTGTCTCTTTCATTGTGAGGCGCTGTTTGTCCATGCTTTTTGCAATGACATCCCTTACATGGTGTGGTTCGGAGTTGGTTTTGGTGATCAGGTCGCGTATTTCAACAGGATCGATAAACGGCTGCATGCGCTGATCCTTAATTGACAGAATTTCGGGACGGAATATCATGGTTTTATTGTTCCGGAAAGAGGGACAAAGGTATAAAAAACCATGGGACTATTTCTGGATTCTCCTTCGGTTTAACTCAGAAATATAGACTCCTCCGATGACAATCATCATCCCTAGAATCTTTTGAATCGAAAAGCGCTCGTCGAGGATTAAAAATGAGAAGATAGCTGTGAATACAGGGATCAGGTTTGAAAAGATGTTGGCTTTGCTTACTCCCAGGATCTTTACGGCTTGGGCAAAGAAGACAAATGATAAGGATGATGCCAGGACCGCGAGAAACAAGAATGACGTAATGATCTCCCGGGTGGGGATGACCGAAAAAGCCTGATCAGACTCAAAAACCAGAAAGAGTGGGAGGAACAGGAAAATCCCGATAAGGTTCTGGATAGCAATAATGAAGAGGGGAGAGTAAGTTTCCGCTAATTTTTTCAGCAGGACAGAATACATCAGGGCAGAAACAACGGCACCGGCCAGGCAGGCTATTCCGATCCCAGATACTTCCAACTGCATTCCTCTTGTAAACAACATGATTGAGATCCCGATGAACGAAAGAGCAATCCCGGCCAAATTGAACCAGCGGAGCTTTTCCCGGTATGCCAGGTAACCGGCCAATGGCGAAAACAACGGGATGGTGGCAATGATGACTGATGTGATAGTACTTGTTGAAAATTTCAGGCCATAGTTTTCTCCCAGAAAATAGAAGAAGGGATTGAACAAGGCACTCAGAAGAAACCATTTGATATCTTTCCTCAGAATCCGTTCTTTTTTTTTAACGATCAAAATGAGGAAAAACAAAAAAACCGAGGAAAGAACCAACCGGAAGAAAATAATTGTA
>JAFGNY010000172.1 GCA_016926765.1 Bacteroidales bacterium
GGGATCAGGATGATCATCGATTTCCGTTCCGACCGCGAACTGGTCAACTACCCGACACCTCCCATCGCGACCGTGCAAGAGACGAAACGGATTATCATCCTTGACTCCGCACGGGATAAGGCCGAACACATGCTGAGAGAGAAGAATGCATCAGGAATCGAAATGATCCTTGTCCTGGATTATCGACGGATTATTAAAAACCACCAGGATGACTTCCGGGAATTTTTCAGGATTCTTGCCACCACCGACCAACTCCCCCTGATGTACCACTGTGCTGCCGGGAAAGACCGCACAGGTTTGGCTACCTACCTGTTATTGATCGCGCTGGGTGTATCAGCAGAGATTGCACGGGATGATTACCTGCTTTCGAATATCTATCTGAAACCCGTAGCCGAGCGATACATCCGTGAAGCAGAAGAAGCAGGTAATCCGAATGGTGAAATCCTTCGCCCGCTGCTGGAAGTTCGGGAAGCCTATCTGGATGCGGCAATTAACGAGATAGGCCAGCATTTTGGGACTGTCGAGCGTTTTCTTACCGACGGGCTTCATGCCGATCTTCCTGCTCTGAGGAGAAGATATCTCACTTGATCCGGTGCAAATCAGTTGAAGAAGATGGGATTTCTCAGGAATTTATCGGTTAGGGAAAAGAGGGCCTTTCGCCTCCATATGGTCTATTCGGGAATCGAAGGGATTATCCTGGGTGTCCTCGCACTGAACGAATACGTATTCATTCACAGCCTCAGAGGATCCAACTACCAGCTCGCATTTCTTTTTCAGTTCAGTACCGTGGTTTTTCTCTTTCTGGTGGTCTTTAACCAGTTCAGGAAACGAATCCGGAATAAAAAACTGATGTTACGCCTGACAGGTTTGTCTACCCGGTTACCATTACTACTGCTCTGTATCATTCCACGCAATGAAACGGCTCTTGCAGGTCAGTCAGGTTGGCACTATCTGTTTCTCTTTGTCTTTCTTGTCTACTATTCAGGCAATATCATCATCTATCCTGCTATCAATGTTTTGTTAAAAACAAATTACCGTCACGATTTTTTTGGAAAGCTTTATAGCTATGCCACCTCGCTCAATAAGATCATCATCCTGGCTGCCACCTTTGCCTACGGGCTTCTGCTGGATCACGATAATTATGCTTTTACCTGGGTTTTTCCGTTCATCGGGATTCTGGGGGTGGTATCCCTTTTTGTTCTTTCCAACATTGATTATTCAGGAGTAACCCAGTATCCCAAAGCACAGAAATTTTTTGACTCGGTACGGCAGTCTTTCTTTACGATGGTAAACATCATGAGAACCAATAAACCCTACCTTCATTTTGAGATCGGATTTATGCTGTATGGGTTTTCATTCATGGTTACAGTCACCATCATCAACATTTTTTTTCAGGATGCACTGCATCTGAATTATTCCAGCGTAGCATTCTATAAAAATGGTTACAACATCCTGGCGATCGTGTTGCTCCCGTTTTTTGGCAGGTTGCTCAGCAAGCTCGACCCACGGCGTTTTGCAGCCTTCACCTTTGCAGCGCTGTTCATGTATATCCTCTTTCTGCTACTGACTGAATACTTTCCTGGCTATACAGAAGTACTCGGTATCAAGATTTACTATATGCTGTTGGTTTCGTTTGCTTTCTACGGAGTCTTTGCGGCCACAATGGCCTTGGTTTGGTATATTGGCTCGGCATATTTTTGTAAGCCCGAAGAAGCTGACGATTACCAGTCGGTTCACTTATCGCTCACCGGAGTCCGTTCACTTTTTGCCCCTCTTTTTGGAGTCTATTTTTACGAATTGATCGGGTTTTCCGGAACCTTCATCCTTGCGTTGGTAGTTCTCTTCGCTGCCATGGCACTCATGCGCTGGTCGTACCGGAGGGATGACCTGTTTAAAGGAAGGTATACTCCTTCCTTTTAAATTTCCATTTCATTAACTATCAGCAATGGAGAAAGAGATGCCTTTATTTGCTATTATTGTAAGATCAAACCTTCTTCGATATGAAAAGCATTTTTATCTTCTTCCTTTCTGCAGCAACATTTCTGCTTCTCCCATTTCATGGTATGAGCCAGATGACCGATTTTCAGGGAAACAGATAACGCATGGCGCTCCCGTATCCGTCTGGCGAAAATGATCATTTAAAATCCGGCAACCTCTGGGTCCCGGTTGGCCCGTTCGGAGGGGATGTGACCGGATTGACCCTTGATCCCCAAAACCCTGAGAATCTATTTGCTGCTGCGGGTCTCCCTTTCATAAGCAGCGATGGGGGTGAGAGCTGGACTGTTTTATCGGCTCTTGCCGGAATCAGCTCGAATTCCATCAGTTCCTTTCTTGCCCTGACGGATGGGACTATTTTTGCTATTGGTCCATCTATGTTCGGAAAAGTTTTTCGATCCACCGACGGGGGATCTTCCTGGAGTACACGAACCATTCCGGTGAACTCGAACTGCACCTGTCTGGCGGCCGACCCGGGCGACCCTTCCACGATTTATGTCGGGTTGGTTTCCAATGTCTCCCTCACCACCAACCAGGTCGTCGTGAAATCGTCTGATGCGGGAAATAGCTGGATTTCATTTGATCTCACCTCCGTATTGCCTGTTGGCTGGAATGTCGTTGATATCTACGTAGACCCCGACGACAGCCAGACAATTTTTGCGGTGGCGAACAGTGGCATCAGCGATGCCCGTATCGTGGCATCCTTCGACGGAGGAGCTTCATGGGAAAACCGTACGTCAAACCTGCCGTACGGAATTCCTTATAATGCGGTTGCCATTGGCGGCCAAAAGGTTTTTGTTGCCGGCGGCCAGCTCTTCGGAAGCCAGTACATGGGTGTGTATCAGAGCGATAACTATGGCGTTTCCTGGGTCAATATTTCCACCGGTTTCCCGAATAAGGTTTCCAACGATATTCTGATCAACCCCTCTGATATCAATACGATGTATGTGGCAACGGAGGGGGATGGCATCTACTATTCAAATGATGGCGGAACTACCTGGAATTATGATGCCACAGGGGCCGGCGATAATGGAGCAGCCCGATGCCTGTTGATGAATCCCGAAGATCCGGACCAGTTGTATGCCGGGTTCCTGAGTCTCGCTCTGTGTAAAAGTCTGGATGCCGGATTGACCTGGGAATATGCCAACGAAGGAATCGCAACACTTCAGGTGGACGATATCGAGATCAATCCCATGGATCATCAGGAACTCCTTGCCGGCTTTGAAGCCGAAAATTCGGGGGGATGTTACCTCAGTCAGGATGGTGGCGAAACATGGAACCTTGTGACAGGCCTTCCCGGAACGCGGTTCTCACAGGTCACTTTTGGCGCTGACGAAGCGATGTATGCCTGGTCAAACGGACCTTCCACCGTGGCGCAGGAAGGATTGTACAAATCAAGCGACGGTGGAACCTCCTGGATCAATACAGGACCTAACATCGGAAGTCTGTTTGAAACACAGATTTTTGCGCTGACGGCTTCAGTTTCCAACCCTGACAGGATCCTCATCGGCGGGAATAACTTCGGTGTCAATGGCTGGGCATCAGTAATCTATCTGAGTACCAACGGAGGGCAGGACTGGGTCAATACCTATATCGGGCCAGCCGACAACTTTTACAGTATCCGCTTTCTTTTCATCGATCCAAGTTCCGATGATGAGACCATCTACGCGGGATATAAGTCTGAGATACAGGGTGGTTTCCTGAAAAGCATTGACGGGGGCACAACCTGGGCAGAAATCGGAACCACAATTCCCGTGACGTACAAGTGGGGAGGAGCCATAGTTTGCACTCCGGTCGATCCCGCTAAAATCTTGGCAGGTTGCGGGGGATATGGAAATCAGGGAACGGTTTGCATTTCGTCAGACGGGGGTTCCACATGGAGCGAGACAAACCTGTCGATGGGCAACTATTCCCAGGTAACCGATATGCTGATCTATCCGGCTTTCCCGGAAGTCGTCTATTGTTCTTCGACACAGGAAGGCGTTCAGATGTCGACCGACGGAGGGATCAACTGGACACCTGCCAATGATGGGCTCTCTGCTTCCAATATCACCGGCTTTTCGAATCCCTACACAGAGGATTCCCATTGGTTTTGCTATGCCTCTACCATCAACAACAGCGCTTTTCGAACCGAGTTGTATAACCCAAATGTCGGCTTTCCTGGAAGCCTGAATGAACCGGAAGTGACCCTTTTTCCAAACCCTTCGTATGGATATGTAACATTCTGCATCCCTGAAGGAGAGGATATTCAACGCCTTGATGTGGTCTCTGTTACAGGGCAAAGCCTGTTTGTACGTGATATAGAATGTGCGGGGTTGAATTCAGTTGACGTTCAAACCGAATTGCCTCCCGGAATCTATCTGGCCAGGATTTATTTCGAGGAGAATAAAGTGGTGATGAAGAAGTTGATTATACAATAGTAATCAGCTCTCTCCCTGGCATACTACATAATGACAATTTCTCCCGTTTGAAGGGTAAAAGTTCCAGTTTCATTGATTTTATTTTGGGCAGCGGATCTCTGCATTTATATTTGCAGCTACTGTTGTAAATTACTTCCGCTATGAAAAAGCCACAAAGAACTTTTATGCTTATTTTGTTGATGCCATATCTGTATGGTTCATTGCCAGGACAAACGCTGAGTTACAAAATTGTTGATACCAACCAGGATAACTGTTACGATACAATCGTTCAGATCACTCCGCCAACACCCGGCCAATCGTTTTTCGGCCAGGATGCCCAATATGACGGATATCAACCATCGTATCAGGATAATGGTGATGGTACTGTCACCGATCTTGTCACCGGCCTGATGTGGCAGCGGAATCTGTTTTCCGGCAAGTTGACCTTTGATGAAGCGGGAGCCGGCGCCGATACATTCAACCTGGCGGACTATAGTGACTGGCGTCTTCCCACGATCAAAGAACTTTACTCATTGATTCTTTTCAGTGGAACCGATCCCAGCGGCCCAAATCCGGTCAATCTTACCCCGTTTCTTGATACCAACTATTTTGAATTCAGATATGGAGATACTTTATCCGGCGAACGACTGATCGATGCCCAATATGCCTCATCAACCGAATATGTGGGCACAACTATGGGAGGGGATCCAACCGATTTCGGAGTAAACTTTGCCGATGGCCGGATCAAGGGGTACGGCATTGGCCCGTTGCCCGGGCAAACGGAGGATAAAAAATTCGAAGTCCGGTATGTCCGGGGAAATACTCAGTACGGAGTGAACGATTTCACCGAACCGGGCAATGGTACCATTATCGATCATGCTACAGGATTGATCTGGGATAAAAACGACTGTGGTGAAGGATTGAATTGGGAAGAAGCGTTAGCATGGGTTTACCAGAAGAACCAGGAGAATTACCTGGGTTATAACGACTGGCGTTTGCCTAATGCAAAGGAACTTCAAAGCATCGTGGATTATACCAGATGCCCCCAAACGACCAATTCGGCGGCTATCGACCCGTTGTTTAACTGCAACTCCATCATTGATGAGGGGGGAAACACGAACTATCCCTTTTTCTGGACCGGGACAACACATGCTTCTTCAAATGGTACGGGTGGATTTGGCGTTTACGTTTGCTTTGGAGAGGCTCTTGGGTGGATGGAAGAACCTCCCATGTCGGGAAACTATACCCTTATGGATGTGCATGGCGCAGGCGCTCAACGGAGTGACCCAAAAAGTGGCGATCCTGCAAACTATCCGCATGGTCATGGCCCTCAGGGAGATGTGGTGCGGATCTTCAATTACGTGAGGTTAGTTCGTACCGACTCTTCTGTAGGGATAAACGAGACCAGTACGCAGGAAAATAGTATGCAGATCTTTCCAAATCCGGTTGAGGACTGTTTTGTATTGAAATTCGATCATCCATCCCAATCAGAAACCATCGTAAGGATAATGAATTTTTTTGGACAGGTTTACTTCAATGAAAATTTAGACTTATCGGTCAGTCATGACCTGAAAATCAACATGGCGACTCTAAAATCAGGAGTTTATTTTGTAATAGCAACTTTAGATAATAAGATATATACCGGTAAATTTATTAAACGATAATATCATGAAAAAGCTGACTCTTTTTATTTTTCTGGCCATCGGAATACACACAGGTATTTCAAGCCAGGATTTTTACGACATCAACACCATTAATACCATCGAAATCACATTTACCCAATCAAACTGGGATTTCCTGCTCGACAGCCTGGTTGCGAACGGA
>JAFGNY010000173.1 GCA_016926765.1 Bacteroidales bacterium
AGATCAATCTGGATGGTGTTGATTCGGAACAAAAGGTCCTGTCTGAATAAGCCCTCCATTACCAGCTTATCGAGGTTTTTATTTGTTGCGCAGATCAACCGGATGTCAATAGGCACCATCTTGTTGGAACCCAATGGAATAATTTGTCTTTCCTGCAGCACGTTCAGGATCTTCGCCTGCATATGCATGGATAGGTTCCCGATCTCATCCAGGAAAAGGGTTCCTCCGGATGCTGTTTCAAACCGTCCAATCCGGTCTTGCTTAGCATCGGTAAAGGCCCCTTTTTTATGGCCAAACATTTCACTTTCAAAGAGGGTAAGCGGAATGGAAGCCATATCCACCGTGATCATCGCTTCATTAAAACGCGAGGATCTCTTATGGATCTCCCTTGCTATCAACCCCTTTCCGGTTCCATTTTCCCCGGTAAGTAAAATATTGACATCCGTTTTACTCACCTTTTCCACGATCTCCATCACCCGCATCATCTGTGGACATTGAACAATAATCTCCGAATACTGGTGATCAAGCTCTGCCGTAAGCTGATCCTGTCTGTTACGTAACTTCTCAATTTCCTTATTCGACTCCCGGAGTTTTAATGCTGTTCGCAATGTAGCCAGGAGTTTGTCATTATCCCAGGGTTTGATGATGAAATCAACAGCTCCGTTCTTCATGGCTTTCACGGCAAGATCAATATCCCCATAAGCCGTCATCATAATGACACTCAGGGTTGGATCCACTTTAAGGATCTCTTTCAACCAGAAAATACCTTCATTTCCTGTAACTACTCCCGCCGAGAAATTCATATCCAGTAAAACCAGATCATAGGAAACACCCTGCAATGTGCTAACGATCATATTGGGAGTTTTCAAACCGGTAACAAGAGAAAATTCATCTTCCAGAAACAACTCCAATGCTTCCAGGATCTCCTTGTTATCTTCAACGATGAGCAAATTCCCTTTCTTCGTCATGGACTCTAAGTTTACACAAATTTGAAAAAGTGTCCAAATATAATACAATTATTGTCAAATATTTGGACACTTTTAATTTTTTTTTTTTGCCTGTTTTATATATAATATTGATAATCTGTATTTTAATTTTTTGGCGCAATTTTTGTTAAATAAATTTACTACATGAATTATCACACAATTTTACATTGTATGTGCGTACCATAAGGTAATATAACTCATGTACTACCTGAAATAGAGGTTCCGGAAGCATGACCAGACGGATTGAAACAACACAGAATTTGTTGGAAGTAATCCCCGATATCCTTCTTTGGATTGACGACGAGGGTCGGCTGCTGGATTATCACCCAAACAACCATTCGTTTTTGTTTGACAAAAAGGGAGGTCCGATAGGATTGTCGCTGAAGGAGATCTTTAACCTGGATCTCAGCCAGCAGATGTTGCAGATGGCAATAGACAGCCGGAAGAGCAAGATCTTACAATCAGGGCAGATTACTTATAAAACAGAGGATTCCATCACCAAATTTGAATGCCGTATCGCTCCGGCAGACGACCATTCCTATATTGCCGGCTGGAGGGAAATCAATCCTATGGGGGAACCCGGGAAAGGAGATTTGATCAGAGGGAACAGCCAGGCCACCTTACTATTGCTAACAGAGCATTCGCTGGAAGATGCGATCAGCTCCTCCTTCGAAATCCTTGGGGAAACATACCAATCGGACCGGATCATGTTGTTCAGAAATCACACAGATCCGGAAACAGACGAGATCTTTATGAAATTGCAGCAGGAATGGGCCCACCAGGATGTGGGAAGCAACCTGGACAGTATTCAGGATACCTACATTCCCTACCATCCTGATCTTTCCCTTTTCTATGATATGCTGAACAGTGATTCTCCTGTAATCGCAATGACCGAAGATCTGACGCCAAATGCAAAAAAATTTCTGATCCAACTGGATGTCCTGTCAGTTGTGATCATGCCCGTTTATGTCAGAAATACGTTCTGGGGGTTTCTTGGCATTGGGGACTGCACCTCTTCGCGCATCTGGAAGGAAGAGGAGGTCAGCGCCATCAAAGCCATTTCGCTGGTCCTGGGTGCAGTGATTCAGAAGCATCAGGACCAGGAAGAACTCACGATTGCCAGGTTACATGCAGAAGAGTCGGACCGGTTAAAAAGCTCCATTCTGGCCAACATCAACCATGAACTCAGAACTCCGATGACCGGCATCCTCGGTTTCTCCGAAATCTTGTGCGAACAACTGGAGAATCAGAACGTCAGGCAGATGGCAGAGAATATTCAGATCAGTGGACGCAGGCTTCTTGCCACTTTGAACAGCATGATCGAACTCTCCCAGTTTGAAGCAAAAAAAACTCTCTTTAAACTGAAAGAGACAAAACTTAATGAGCTGATCCTGCTTACCTGTGAGCCACATCTTTCCGGCGCCAAGCAAAAAAAACTCGGGTTCGAGATCTTTATGAATGAATCGATCTTTTCCTTCATCGATGAAAAACTTTTTGCACAATTACTGAATTACCTGCTCGAGAATGCTGTCAAATTCACCGACAAAGGAAAAATTACGGTCGAAACAGGGAATCAATGGGATCTGGGGAAATCCTGGTCATGTATCTCCATCACAGATACTGGTCCCGGAATCCCATCGGAGTACCATGAACTGATATTTGAAGAATTCAGACAGGTAAGTGAAGGATACAACCGTAGTTTTGAGGGAAGCGGTCTTGGATTGACCCTATCAAAGAAGATCGTTGAATTAATGAATGGAAAACTTACAATGTCGAGCCAGGAAGGCATAGGATCTACCTTTACGATCTGGTTGCCGTCAAGCCAGCTCAGTATACCTGAACCTCAACCGGTAATCAGGGAACAGGAATCCATCCCCGAAATCCCTGAATGCCCTATTCCCGATCCATGTTCCGGATTACCCTCTCTGCTCATCGTGGAAGACAACCGCCTGAACAGTGAATTGATCCTGATCTATCTGCGTTCCCAGTGTAATTGCGAAGTTGCGCGTGATGGTGAAACAGCATTGGCAATGGTACAAAAAAATCATTATGAAATCATCCTGATGGATATCAACCTGGGCCCTGGTATCGATGGAATGGAGGCCACCCGGCAGATCCGGAAACTTCCCGCTTACCAGCAGACTCCGATTATTGCAGTTACCGGATATACGATGGATTCGGATAAGGTGGAGATTCTGGAATCCGGGTGCTCACATTACCTTCCGAAGCCGATTGACAAACAAGAACTCTCCAACCTGATCGCCAGCCTGGTGGTTAAGGCATAATCCCCTTCCGATTCTCCGATTATTTCCTACTTTTACATGGTTAAAACAACTCCATGAAAAAGTTTCCGTTGCATTGGCAGATCTTGTTGGCCCTTCTCCTGGGAATTCTATATGGTTCCTTCCTTGGCGACTATTCAGAGTATGTCGACTGGATGGGAGATCTCTTCCTCCGGGCGCTGAAGATGATCATCATCCCATTGATTCTGAGTTCGATTATATCGGGTGTAACTGGAATCGGAACAGCAGAGAACCTTGGTCGACTGGGACTGAAAACCATCCTCTACTACCTCTCTACCAGCATCCTTGCCATTGTCACCGGGTTGTTCTTTGTCAATCTGATTCATCCGGGCGTTGGGGCTGATCTTGGATTGACCCGGGATGTTACCGACCTGGGAATCATGCGCCAGTCATTCGGCCAAACGCTGATCAATATTATCCCTACCAATATTTTTGAGGCTTTCTCACAGGCAAATATGCTCTCCATTATTTTTTTCTCGATCATTTTCGGATTTTTCATCAATTTGACCGGCGAGAAATCAAGAACCTTCCTTACAACCTTTTTTGATGCGGTATTCGAGGTAATGATGAAGATCACGATGTTCATTATCCGTTTTGCACCGTTTGGTGTATTCGGGATCATCGTTTACCAGATCAGCCAGTCGGAAAACATCACAACCCTGGCTCAAAGTATGGGACTCTATATGCTTACAGTCATTCTGGGGTTGATGGTGCATAGTCTGATCACCTTACCACTGATCGCACGTTTTATCGGCCGGATTCATCCCTGGAGACATTTCAAGGCAGTCACCACTCCCCTGCTGACGGCATTTTCCACCTCCTCTTCTTCAGCCACCCTTCCACTTACCATCCAGGCGGTGGAAACCAATTGCGGCGTTTCCAACAAGATTTCCTCTTTCACGTTGCCCCTCGGCGCAACCATCAATATGGATGGAACCGCGCTTTATGAATGTGTCGCAGCCATGTTCATTGCACAGGCTTATGGGATTGAGCTTTCATTTGTACAGCAGGTCATCGTGGTGATCACAGCTCTGTTAGCTTCTATCGGTGCGGCAGGAATCCCCATGGCAGGACTTGTCATGATTACCATCATCCTGACTGCAGTGGGCTTGCCTCTCGAAGGGGTTGGCCTTATCCTGGCCGTCGACAGGATCCTTGATATGTTTCGGACTACGGTGAATGTCTGGAGCGACACCTGCGGTGCAGTCGTCATTGCCAGGTCAGAAGGTGAGATCCTGAAGGTCTAATTCCGCATGCCACTTCTACATTTTAGCGGAAATCTTTTTATGAAGAGCTGCCATCTGTGATTGATTTCCATAAACAACCAGTAGATCATTCTGTTTAATGACGGTGTCAGTTGCAGGAGTTCCGGTATAGGTCCCATCCGGATTTTCAATCCCAAGAATGATAAAGCCCAATACGATGATCTCCTTGTCTGAAACCTGCTTTCCAACCAGCCAACTCCCCTGCTCAACGAATAAATCAAAAAGATGGTACCCGTCGGCAAGGTTGTATAGAGAACTATACTCCCGTCTGGAAAAATTTGGAAATCGCTTTAATACCTTGGTTGTCAATCTATTGAGAAATTGGTCAACTTTATTGCTCGAAGCCAGTAACGTCAGGATGGCCATACCTCCAACAAGAATCCCAATTCCATAATACCAGGGTAAGCCTTGTTCATCTTTGTGGATAAAAGTCAGCAGCAGGGAGGTCATCACGGTCACAATTCCTGCATTTCCCAATAGCATCAGGGTCGAAATTACTTTCCTTCGTCCCGGATGAGTAGCGATCTGCTCTGATTCAGAGGTGGTGTACCCACAACCTGTAAATGCCGACCGTGCCTGGAAACGGGCAGTCCTGTCCGACAGGCCTGTATGGACCAATAGAGCAGCAGCGATCTTGGTCACCAACAGTGAGATAATCACAATGAAAATGACGGTCAAAATAGGAATTAAATTCATCGTCTTTTGTTTAATTCATGTGCGTTGTTACTCCATAAACCACATCAAATACCCGCAAGATTCACAGATATCGTTGGTGGCCTCCTTGTTCGCCCACTCTATTCCGAGAAATGTTATTCCCGGAGTGTTCATCAGAGTATGGCGAGTAAAAAATTAACTGACGAAGATACGTTAAATCCCGTAATCAATGTTATAATGATCTGACGAGTGTTGATCACAGCCGATATTTTTGTTTTGTAGGATATCTACATCATCGATTTTTCTAACTTTGTAACTATCAACCTACTATATGCTAAAGAATCATCAGACTCCAAATTCATGGCAACTGGCTCAGCAAGAAATTCTTGTTTTCTTGATGGAGTTTTTATACCAGATAGAATGGCACTATGGGGACAACCGGGCTCCATTCCATTATCCTCCCGAGTTCTCATTAATCATGAAGCCGGATGGCAGGCACATATATCAATGTAGTATTGAAACTGATCTGGGGGTCCCGGAGGAGCGGATCCTCATGACCGCTGATTCACCTGAGTCATTGCCAGAAGCTGTCAGGTGTGAAATCTTAGGCAGGTTTTCCCCTTCCATAGAGTGATCTGCCATCAAAACCATGACTGAGAACGTAAAAATCATTAATCCTGATAAATCCCGGTCCCTACAACATAGGTATTTCCCTTTGACACGATCTTTTTAACGAAAGAACATTTGTTGGCAGGTTTGATCTGATCGGGTTTAGGCCATTTATAGAAAACCCATCCCGATCCATCCTCCTCCGCAACCTGAACAAACTCACGAAAGAAGTATTTCCCCGTAGTATCCTGGATATCGTACAGATTTTTTCCTTCAAGTTCACGGAACGGCTGGTTGACAAGCAAGTTGTAGGAGGTGTCCAGCACAAAGATGTAGGTATCTTTAAATACAAACTCCGAAGTAGGGTCACGCAATTTATCAAAGGCTTGAGTTCCTTCTACCCGGATCAGGTAGGTCGCGTCATTCACTGCATCAATAGCAAATGCTTTTTCCATTCTCATGTCGTACAGACCCGACCCCACTACATAGATTTTCCCGGAAGGCGCCTTGGCAAGCTTCACATAAGTTGTCTTCCATGAAGGAACTGTGTCTCCCGGTTTCACCCAGAGGTAGTGGGTCCATCCCGACTGGGTAAATCCCAGCCCTTTCCGGATAAACCACTGGATGATCGGTTTTCCGTTGGGATCCTTCAGGTCGATCATATTCTTGCCTACCAGGGAGGTATCTTCGTGAGCGAGTATGTTTCCATCTAGATCAATCGCAAACGTATACCTCTCCCCGTATCTCCATTTGGTCCCGTCCCTCATGAAATCAGTAAATGCCTTTTCGCCGCGTTGTGATACCGTTGATGCAGCATCATCCACCAAAGCCACGAGCCGGATGGTCTCCGGGTAGGCATAGGAAACTTTCTGGCCGAAAAGATGTACAGCAAAGCCGGAACCGATCATCCAGACCAACGTGATAATCATGGTTGCCAGCGGAAAGGGAGCGCCCCGATTGACTACAAATGCTTTCATGACAATGAAATTTTAGGTTGCTAACAAATATAATGGAAACAGATATAAAAAACAAATACAAAGAGCTTTCAGGGCATCTGTTTATCCTCTTTGAAAATAATCTTGGTGGTTTTTGTTTGATTTTCTATCTTTGCAGCCGTTTTTACAAGCCAATTGGAGAGGTGGGTGAGTGGCTGAAACCAACAGTTTGCTAAACTGTCGTACGGGAAACTGTACCGGGGGTTCGAATCCCCCCTTCTCCGCAACCTCGGGGTATAGCGCAGTCCGGTTAGCGCACCTGCTTTGGGAGCAGGGGGTCGCAGGTTCGAATCCTGCTACCCCGACC